>JACQEZ010000019.1:300000-470539 GCA_016200325.1 Candidatus Manganitrophaceae bacterium | reverse complement strand
GAGCAAGATCGGCGGGAAGACTCATATCCCCATCGAATCGATCCGCCTGAAGCTGCTCAGAGAAGGGATGGAAGATTACGAATATATGAACCTGCTCAAAAACCTCGGCGATGCCTCCTTCGCACAGGCACAGGTGGCGCGGGTTGCGAGCAACACGTATACCTGGACCAAGGCCCCGATTCTTCTCTATGATGCCCGGGAGAAGATGGCGGCCCAAATTGTCACACATATCGATGCCGGGGAGGGGGTGCCGAATCCCCTTTCCGATCCGGAAGCTCCGAACGATCCTGTGGTCGCTTCCAATCCCGGCTCGAGTTCAATCGAAGGGGCTGTTCCCCCGAACACGGCAGGTCCGGTCGATCTTCCGAACAACGTCCCGGGGAGCGGCGCTCCGTCGGCCGGCGGAGGGGGCTGCAGCATCGCAATGAGCGCTACAAAAAGCCCCCTCTCGCTGACGGAGGGGCTCTCCTCTCTGCTTCTCCTTTTCGCCCCCTTTGGAGCCAGGCTCTATCGAAAAATCCGGTCTCACCTCTCTGGCCTCGGATAAGATCGGCGAATCGGAGACGCCGCGCTTTCTTTGAAGCCGCGAAGGGTCGGCGCCTCCTTCACAAGAGGGTATCGAGATCGGGTCCATAGACGGTAAAGCCATGCTGCTCCAGGACGGCCCTTGCTTTGAGCGCTTCAGCACGGTGCAAAAACCACCAATCAAATTGCTCAATCTTGTCGGCTGCGAATTCTGAAGTGGCGACCTGATAGGCGGCTTGGTTTTCCGCATTCATCGGCACTTCGTCGATCCCCACATGCCACCAGGTCGATGGTTGGGGCTGTTTCTGCGCTTCGGCCATTGCTTCCTCCTTCTGAGTATAGGGCCGTTTCATTTCGTGCGAGGCGCCCTCCTTAAAGGTGGGAAATGGCAATAATCGTACCAAGGGTTTTTGAAATGTCAGAGGGCGGGGACGTGGGGTCGATTTAAATGGATCGGAGGGGTAAAGAGATAAAAGATAAGTGTGGAGGCGGCTCCGGGAGAGGGATCAACCCTGCATCCATCGTATCACGCGGATGCACGCGGATCACGATCAGGAGCACTCTATCACACAGGGAAGTATTAACCTTGGGGTGAGCGAGAAATCGGGATGACCGCCGGCTTGGCGACTTTCATCTCCAGCGACCGGATGGCCCGGTGAAGGAGCCACATCTTAAAATGGATTCTTAATTGCAAGAACGGCGTAAACATCGGAAGGCCCCTCCCATAAGATCCTCATCCTCTATCGGCTGTGGAAGAAAAAACTTTAACGTTTCAATCCCAAAACTGAATATTACTTTATGGGATAATAGGGTCTTGATCAATCCCCCCAAAAGAGGGGTGCGTTCACTTTCCGCCCGACGTGGTGTACAAATTGTTGTGTTGACCCGCAATCCAGCCGGTGTTTACATCCAGGAAGAAGATCCGGCGGAGTTGATCGGTCGTGTTGGCCTGTTGTCGTCCCCAGGTCGTCCCGCCATCCTCGCTATGAAGGACCAGCCCATTCCAGCCGGCGACCCAAACTTGTGAAGGAGAAATAAAGGCGACTCCGTAGAAGCCTTTGTCATAAGTCGGATAGGAGGCCGCTCTTATCTGGTGCCAGGTCTGCCCGCCATCGGTGGTCTGCAAGACATTTGCTTGGGAGGTTCCGTTCCCGCCGACGGCAAAACCGACCAACCCGCCCGATCCGTCCGGATTGCGGCCGAATCGAAGGTCGAAGATGCGGCCATGACCTTCCAATTGGCCGCCGTTTTCGGCCTCGTAGAGAAACTGCCAATGTTGTCCGCCGTCGGTGGTATGCCCCAGCATTCGCAGCCATCCTTTATCACAGGGCTCATCCGCTTCCGATCCCCCACCGACCCAAACGTCGTTCGGGGTGATCACATCGACCGTAAAGAGGTGAGGGTTATAGGAGGTGACCGCGGGCCGCGGCTGACCGGCTAGCGGATTCTGTGCCGGATAGACGCAAGGGGCCGGGAGCGGCCGGACGGTGCTGTCGTTGGGAATCTCGGTCCAAGAGGTCCCGCCATTGTCCGTTTTGAACATAAACCCGAAGCGGCCGACCGTCCAGCCATGCTGGCTGTCGAAGAACTGAACCTTTCTTAAATAGGAGCCGTATTTCTTGGAACAAGTCTGTGCGGCGGCATCCCAAACTTCGCACCAGTCCCAATGATCCCAAACCCCGTCGGGTGAGCCCTTCGGACCGCTCCGATCGATCCAGGGTGCTCTATTAAGATGTTGCTCTGTCCAGGTGGCGCCGCCGTCGATCGTCTTAAAGATCGCCTCCGGCCAGCCGACGGCCCAACCGGTCTTGGCGTCGACAAAGAAAACATCATAGAGATCAACCTGCGCGGCTGGACTCGGCGCGGTAGCACCGTTGAATACAATATTATTTTGAATGGTCCAGGTGTGCCCCCCGTCGGTCGAGTGCTCAATCGCCTGATCGATCCCCACGCTCCAGCCCTCGGTCGCCGAGACGAATGAGATGCCGAACAGATCCTTCCCATGGGTTCCAGGGCGTGGCGCTGATTTCCAGCCTGCGCCGATGGGCGGTGGCGTCCCTCCCGGGGGCGGCGTTCCTCCTGGAGGCGGTGGTGTTCCTCCTGGCGCCGGATTCACCGTGATTGTCGTAGTTGTGGTGGCGGTTGCACCATGGTCGTCCGTCACCGTGAGAGTGGCCGGGTAAGTCCCCGCGGATTGGTATGTATGGCTGGTGCTGATTCCTGTGCCGGTCGGAAGGTGATCCCCGAAATCCCAGGAGTAAGAGGCAATAACCCCATCGGGATCAGAGGAGGTTGCGCCGTTAAAGGTGACCGTCAGCGGTGCGGTGCCACTCGTCGGATTCGGCGTCATCTGAGCGATCGGCGCTTTGTTGGCAAGGACGGTTAAGTTGTTTGAGCCGTGGCTTGTTCCATCGTCGGCCGTTGCGGTGATCGTCGCCGTCCCCGGCGCCTTGGCCGTCGCTAATCCAACGCTAGGGTCAATCAAAACAATTTCGGGCGCGCTGGAGCTCCAGGTAAAGACCACGCCCGAAATGGGCTGATCGGCGGCATCTTTTGCGACGGCCGTAAAGTGAACTTGGTTGCCGACTGAGACCGCCCCCGAAGGGGAGGCGCTCATTACTTCCACCGTCGCAATGGAAGGACGCGGCGGAGGTTGAGAAGGAGGCAACATGATCTGAAGCGTCACGGGATCACTGGTGGCCGATCCAAAGGAAGCGGTCAAGTTGGCCGTTCCATTCGCCAGTCCTTTTACCACGCCGTTCGAATCGACCGTGGCCACCGCTGGGTTGCTGATCTGCCAGCTGACATTGACGGAAGGGATCGCTTGCCCCGCCGGATCGAGCACGGTCGCCACAAACTTCTCGTCCGTCCCGACGACAATAGGGGCCGGGGTGGTCGGCGTGATGCTGATTTTGGAAACAATCGGTTGATCGGATGAAGAAGGAGAACCGCCGCTGCCGCAGGCGCTCAAGAGCAGCACGACGACCAGCGTCTCTACGGCGCGGAACCATTGCGCCGGGAAAATCCGGGAAGAAGAGCTCAAGCGGAGCGAATGAAATAAATTCACAGGTTCTTTCTTACAGAGAGGTTCATCCATCTGCATCGGTACCGATTCCCACCGAATCGGTCTACCTGAATAAGCAAGGATGGTGCCAGCCGCTCTTTTGAAAAACAACCAAAGTGGTTTTGATTATTTCGGCGGCATCTCCATCCTTTTGCAGATGAAGTGCAACCTCCTTCACAAGACAATGGAGCCGGAGATTATTCCGTGCTAGAATCAGCCGATGTCTCCGCTTAATTCTTCAGGGCGCCTCTGGCGCCAGATCACTCTTACGCTTCCGCTTGAGCTTGAGGCGGAGGCGACTGCGTTGTTGATCGATTTAGCGGCCGGCGGGGTCTGGGTGGAACCGGCCGATCGTTTCATCCGCCTTCGGGTTTTCTTTCCCTCGGAGGAAAGAGGGAGGGTGGAGGCCATGCGGAGCGGGCTTCGCGCGAGAGGAATCGATCAAGAAGCGTCCGTTGCTTCGGCGCTCCTTCCCGAAGAGGAGTGGCAGACCGCCTGGCAACGGCATTCGGTTCCCATTCAGCGAATCGGGAAACGGCTCCTCATCGGGGCGCCGTGGCATTTCCCTTTGGCGAACCCGACCGGCCGGAAGGTCATTCAAATCGCCCCCGGTATGGCCTTCGGCACCGGCACGCACGCGACGACACGGAGCTGTCTCACCCTTTTGGAAACGCTGATCTCCGGCAGGCGCCGCGGTCCGCTCCTCGACCTCGGGACCGGAAGCGGGATTCTGGCGATTGCCGCGGTCCGCTTGGGAATGGCGGCGGTCACGGCGGTCGAAAATGATCCGGTCGCCTTGGCGGCGGCGAAAAAAAATGCGCGGGTGAATGGGGTCGCCTCCCGGATCCTGTTCCGTAAAACGATCCCTTCGGAGGCGCAATACCGTTGGGGGGTTGCCAATCTGACCGGACCGCTTTTGCTTTCTCTCTCCGAACGGTGGTCGGCATTGATTCCGCCGCGGGGGAAGCTGATCCTCTCCGGGATGTTAAAGACTGAAACAGCGGGGGTTCTCGCGCGGTATCGGAAGCGATTTCTCGTCTTAAAAAAGCTCAGGAGGGGAGAGTGGGTGACCCTGCTCATGGAGAGAAAAAGGGGAAATTAAAACCGGGCCGAAGCCACGCCGCCCGCCCCGCGGCTCCCCGCCCTGCGGCGGCTCGACCCGCGGAGGCTCGAATGGATCGGAAGGTCAGTCTCGCCCGCGCCCTCTCCAAGCTTGGGGTCGCCTCGCGCAGTCAGGCCCGCACGCTGATTGAGTCGGGACGGGTTTCGGTGAATGGGAAATGTCTGACCAATCCGGAGGTCCGCGTTGATCCCGATCGGGAGGTCCTCCGGGTGGATGGGCGGGTCATCCGTCGGGCGGCGCCGATCTATCTGATGATGCACAAGCCGACCGGAGTGGTGACGACCCGCTCCGATGAGCGGGGGAGAAAAACGGTCTATGATCTTTTAGGCGAGGAGGGTCGGTGGCTCTTTCCGGTCGGACGTCTCGACAAGGAGACGGCGGGGCTGCTTCTCCTGACAAATGATACCCAGTGGGGAAACCGCATCTCGGCCCCCGACTCGAAAGTACCCAAGGTCTATCATGTGAAACTCGGCCGGCCGGTCTCGGAAGAGGACATGGCGCGCCTTCGGAGCGGTATCCTCCTCGACGGTACCCCGACGGCGCCGGCGAAGGCCGCTCTCCTCCACGTCAAACACGAAGAGTGGCTCGTGCTGACCCTCCAAGAGGGAAGAAACCGTCAGGTCCGCCGCATGTGCGAGGCGCTCGGCCACCGGGTGGAACGCCTCATCCGTGTCGCAGTCGGCGGCCTCTTGCTCGGCAATCTGCCGCCCGGCGGCCTCCGCCCTCTGACGCCGGAAGAGGTCCGGCGCTTATCGCCGCCTTCCGGATGACTTCCAGGATGACCTCGCCGGATGACCGTTAGCCCCTCGTTCATTTGGCGGCAATGAAAATCGGCTTCCCTTCGTTCTCCCTCGGATGGCTCCGCCGATAAAGGGGGAATCCAAACCAGAGACCGTAAAAGAAGAAGAGGGTTGCCGCCGCCAGGAGCGTCGAGAGGGGAATGGAACCGGTGACCTTTCGGAGCACCAGGAAGAAATCTCCTGTAATGCCCGATGCCAGCGGGACCATCGCCATCAGGATGAACCGGCTGGCGAGACGATGGAAACGCTCGCTGTTCTCCCCTTCCTCTACGATGCGGTGGTATGCCGCAGGGGTAATCAGAAAGATGGTGGCCAGGGCGACCAATGTCAGACTGATCAGGTGAAGGTATTTTGAGCTATGAGGAAGGGCGTCAAATCCTTCCGTGAAAAAGATGGCGAATTGGAAGCCGAGAAGCGCCTGCGCTCCCGGCAGAACCACGCGGGCTTCCGTTAAGACATGCTTGATTTTCTGGTCCAGCGCTTTTTCTGAGGTCGATTCCTCTTTATTTTTTTTCATCGGTTCACCGATTCGGGGTAAAGGGGTCTCTTGATTCAATCGATCTCGCTCCCGGCGATCGATCAGCTCCATGAGATACCAAAAATAAGACGAGACGAGAATCGATACGCCGCCGAGGATGAACGCCATAGGCCGTCCCGTTAACTTCTCTGCTGCAACATATAAGTCGATTCCGAGCGCGAGGGAGAAGGGCATCAAAGCAAACTTCATAATGTCGATGGTGAAGCGGTGGAGTCCTTCCGTATCGTTTCCTCTCTCGACAATCCGATGGTAAGCGGCCGGAGAAATTAACAGCGAGAGGGCAATCAGCATCAGGCCGAGCGCAGCGACAAGCAGATATTGTGAAAAGGGGGAAAGGGAGCCGAAACCTTTCTCAAAGACGCTTCGAAACTGAAACCCAATCAATACTTGGGCCCCGAGGATGAGAATGCGGCCCTCGTCGAGCGCATTTTGTATCTTGCTTCTCAGTTCGGTCATCGTGTCTAAAAATCGCCTCGATGAAACACAATACGCTCGATGAAACACAATACGAATGAACTCAAGAAAATGAACCGGCCCGCTTTTCAGACGCCGCCCCGGTTTCTTTATAAAGCCGAGGCGGCGCGTCTTTTTTAAAGCAAGGCATTAGGCGCGGGGTGACTTTGGATCGTTCCCCCGTCTTGAGAAACCGACCTGCCCTCCCCAAATCGCCGCTCCCAGCGAGAGGAAGGCGGTTCCGAAGAACCACCAGGCGGCAGCGGCGCCGTATTTTGCACCTTTTTGCGCGGCCTGTTGTGCCTGCTGCTTCATCTGCTCGGTATGGGTGCCACTCAGCCCGAGCTGATCGCTCGTCCCTTGTTGTGATGTCCCTTGTTGTCCCATCCCCTGCTGTGAACCGCCGCCTCGTCCCATCTGATCAGGGGTTCCCGATTGTCCCATTTGAGAGGCGGCTCCTTGGGTTGCCCCTTGAACCCCTTGACCGACGACACTGGTTGCCCCGGAGAGAAGTGAAGCAATCCCGGTTGTCCCAATCCAGAGGACGAAGATCAACGAGAGGGCCCAGACCAACACCCCCTGCAGCGGCCCCTCTCCCCGTTCGAGAATCGATACATAGCGGCCGGCGACCCACGCACCGATAAAGACCGAGACCATTGAAGCGATAATGGTCCAGATGCCTGCCCCGACCCCCAGGGTCGTTCCCGATGTGTCGGTATTCGCGCCCAACGCGCTGAGGCCGATTGCAACACCCAGTGAGTTCAGTAAAATCTGTACAACGGTGGCGATAAAAAAACCGGCCAAGACGGCACCCCATCCGACCCGGCTCACCGGATAGGGGTAAGAAGACTCTCTATTGAAATAAGGTTCTCTCATTCCTTCACGTTCCAATTCCATTATCAACCTCCTCATTCCTGAAAAATGATTTCATGCTCAGGAGTGGAAAACACCTTGGGTCGATTGACCCAATAATTAAGTTTTGCAAGAAAGATGCCTATTAGGGCGGCCCGGATCGAAGATCTTACAGCGGGATATATGGCGACCGATCCGTTCCCTCAACGGGCTGGGAAGGAGGAAGTCAACTTATTTATTTTTGAGGATTGGATTGTGCGGTTTTTGCACGAGGGGAAAGCGCGTAAAAGAGATTTGCTTTCTTTAGCATCGGAATGGCGGCATTTCGGACGGGGATACCGCCGCGCGTCATGCCTCTTTCTCGGCCGTGATGCGCATGCCCATGAATCGCAAGGTCTGCTTTACCTTCATCAATCGCTTTTCCGAAGAGGAAGCTCCCTAAAAAGGGGAAGACCTCGGCGCGCTCGCCGAGGAGGGTCTCCCGGATCGGCGCATAGTGAAGGAGCGCGATCTTGACATCGGTTTCCAATGAAAGGAGCAACTCTTTCAACCGCTCTGCCAACATCTCAGTGTGGGAGATAAAATCCTTCATCTCTCGCTCGCCGAAAACGGTTCCGCAGGCCCCCTCGAAGCCGCCGCAAAACCCCTTTGTCCCGGCGATTCCAACGGAAAGCCCCCGGCATTGAAGCACCCTGGTGTTTCCCTCCAGAATGGTGACGCCGATTTCTTCTAAGATCTGTCCAACCTCTTCCGATTGATTGCAGTGATAATCATGATTCCCCAAGACGGCAACGATCGGAAGGTGAAGTCCCTTTAAATCCTCCGCCAGAACGCGCGCCTGCTCTGCGGTGCCGGTATCGGTCAGGTCGCCTGCCAGAAGAAGGAGGTCGGCCTCCGTCTCTAACTTCTGGAAGTGGGCGCGAAGTTTCCCATGGGAGAGCTCGTCATAGTGAAGATCGCCGGCGGCGGCAATTCGGACGTAGGGCCCCTCCGGCGGGGGACCTTCCGAAGGAATCGGCGGACTCAACTCGCTGATGATTTCGAAATCGGGGAGCTGCCGTTGAATGACCGTCCGGGCGTATTCTCCCTTTTCCAATGAGGCGACCTCTCCATAAAGGATCAACCGCTTTCCCTCAATCTGGATCCGGACATTCAGGATGCCGAGGTGAGGATCGGTAGCCAAGGTCTGGCGAATCTGCTCTCGAAGGTAGTGGTCTTCTGTCATCGGTTCAGGCTCCTGTCTTATTCAAACTTATTCAAGATAGGTATGCAAAATGTCTAAGACGACCCGATCGGGGACCGGCAGATCGACCGATTGCGCGTAAAAAAGGAGGCTTAGAACGCGGCGGGGTCCATGTTTGGCGCGGCGCTTGAGGTATTCCCAGTCGATCTTGGTCGACTTGATAATATCGAGTGCGTCGAACCAGTGGCGCGCCCCGAACTCTTCGGTCGCCAGACTTTTCATCACGACGAGGTCTTCCGGCGGAAGAATGAGAATACGTTTTCTCATAAAGTCGATCGCTGTTGCTCTGCGGAAGGTTTCCTCATCGAGGTAGATGTTGCCGGCCGACTTAAAAATGATGTCGATCGGCACATTGTCCCGATGCGCCTTATAGAGCCATTTCGGATCGGTCTTCTCGGTTTTAAATCCGAGCTCCTCCAGTGCATCCAATACCCGGTCGGCATACTCCGGACGAACGAAGATATCGATGTCTTTGGTCCGGCGCTCGCGTCCCAAGGACTTCACGGCGAGCCCGCCTCCGAAGAGATAGGGGATATTGGTTCGCTCTCGAATTCGGATCAAATCGTCGAGTACCTTGTGAATGTCATCATCCTCGATCAATTTGGGGGGGAGCGGTTCAGTCGGCATGGGATACTCCGGGTGGAAAATAAGGGGCGAAGGACCGTCGTCTGAAAATGGAAGGACATTCGCAACAAAATTGATTATAGCATGGGGCGGGATGGCGGAAAAAGAGGGGAGGCAAAGCGCCCGCCTCTGACCGCTTGCCGGCTTTTGTCGGCGCTTCACCGGAGCTTCGCCCTACCTTTGATTGACACTTCACCCAAACGTTTGTAGACTGAAATTACATGTCGATTCGGAGGCGCGATGACACAGATACGCGATCATGAAATCGGTTCCACCCTGGCTGAGCGGCTCGCCCGCTTTAGTCGAGAGATCTCTTACCGCACCCTCCCTCCCGAGGTGATCCACGAGGCGAAGCGCCGGCTGATCGACACCTTCGGCTGCGCCCTGGGCGGCTGGGAGAGCGCGCCGGCCAAGATCGCGCGGAAGATGGCCCGATCGGTTCGCCTCCCCTCCGGCGCCACCCTCCTCGGCGAGGCCCATCGCACCACGGAAGATCTGGCGGCCTTTGCCAACGGGACCGCCATCCGCTACCTCGACTACAACGACACCTATCTTTCCAAAGAGCCGGCCCATCCGAGCGACAACATTCCCGCCGCATTGGCCGCCGCCGAGGCAGCCGGGCGGGGGGGAAGGGCGCTGATCGAAGCGATGGTCCTCGGATATGAGATTCAGTGCCGCCTCTGCGATGCCGCGGCCCTCCGCCCGCGCGGGTGGGACCATGTCACCTACGGCGCCTTTTCCAGCACGCTGGCGGCGGCGAAGCTCTGGCGGCTCTCGGAAGAGAAGACGGTTCATGCGCTCGGGCTGGCCGGCACGCCGAATCAGGCGCTGCGTCAGACGCGCGTCGGCGAGATCTCGATGTGGAAGGCGGCCGCCTTCGCCAACGCCGCCCGCAACGCCCTCTTCGCCGTCGCCCTCGCGCGGCTCGGAATGACCGGTCCCGCGCCGATTTTTGAAGGGGAGAAGGGCTTCAAGAAAATCGTCTCGGGGGAGTTCGATCTCCCGCCGCTTCATCCGGCCGGTCCGTTCAAAATCATGGAGAGCTATATCAAATATTTCCCGGTCGAATACCATGCCCAGAGCGCCGTTCAGGCGGCGCTTCGCCTGCGCGAAGAGATCGAAGGAAAAGGTGATTCCATCGACTCAATCACGATTAAAACTTCGGATATCTCCTACGAGATCATCGGCCGCGATCGGGAGAAGTGGCATCCTCAAACGCGGGAGACGGCCGATCACTCCCTTCCTTACTGTGTCTCGGTGGCCTTGCTCGACGGGGAGGTTGGCCTGCGGCAATTCAGCCCGAAGCGATTGAACGACCCGAAGCTCCATGCGCTGATCCAGAAGGTGCGGGTCCTCCCCGATCCGGCCCTCTCCGCCGCTTATCCGACTGCGATCGCCAACATCGTCGAGATCGAGCAAAGCGGCGCGCGGTATGTCGCGCAGGTCGACCATCCGCGCGGCCATCCGAAGAACCCGATGACCGATGCCGAGGTCGAGGAGAAGTTCAGGCGGTTGGCCGGACCGCTCTTTTCAAACCGTCAAATCGAGACCCTCTTGAGTCGAGTCTGGGGATTGGAGAAGATCCGGTCGATCGGAGAGATCTTGGCCCCGCTCGCCATTCGAGGGAAGCGATGACCTCCGCGGCGCGGGGCGCGGCCTCGCCGGGAAAGCGGCTCCGGCAAATGATCAAGAAGCGGTCTATTATCCTGCCGGGGGCGTTCAACGCCTTCTCCGCCGAGCTGATCGAGCAGGCGGGGTTCGAGGCGGTCTATATCAGCGGCGCCGGCCTTGCCAACGGGGTGGCGGGGGTTCCCGACATCGGGCTTCTTTCGTTGAGCGAGGTGACGACGCAGGCGGCCTATATCACCCGGGCGGTGAAGATCCCGGCGATTGCCGATGCCGACACCGGCTTCGGCGAGGGGGTCCATCTGGTCCGGGCGGTCGGGGCATTCGAAGAAGCGGGGGTTGCCGGCATCCAGATCGAAGACCAGCAATTTCCAAAGCGCTGCGGCCATCTGCCGGGAAAACGCTTGATCCCGGCGAAAGAGATGGTGCAGAAGATCCGCTCGGCGATCCGCGCGCGGCACGATCCTGATTTTATCATCATCGCTCGGACCGATGCCCGCGGCGTGACGAACCTGCGAGACGCCCTCGATCGGGCCTGCCGCTATGTCGATGCCGGGGCCGACGTCATCTTTCCGGAAGCGTTGGAGTCGGCGGAGGAGTTTGCCACGTTCGCCCAAAAGCTCGACGCGCCGCTCTTGGCGAATATGACCGAGTTTGGAAAAAGCCCGCTCCTCTCGGCGGACGATCTGTCGAAAATGGGGTATCGGTTGATCCTCTTCCCGATGACCCTCTTTCGCAGGGCGGCCCAGGCGATGGAGGAGACGCTGACCACGCTGAAAAAAGAGGGAACCTCTCGGGGGCTGCTCGGACAGATGCAGACCCGGCGCGCGCTCTATGAGGTCATCCACTATGACGATTACGAGCGGCTCGACGCGGAGCTTGCTTCAGAAGCTCGGAAGGGAAAACGGGGGAAGAGAAAATGGGGGAAGGATGAGCGAACCTAATAAAGAGGCCGCCGGATCGGAGCCGATCCATCCCGGCCTGGAAGGGGTGTTGGCCGGCGAGTCGGCGATCTGTGACGTTGAGGAGACGACCGGCGGGCTGCTCTATCGCGGGTATCGGATTGAAGCGCTCGCCGAGAGCGCCTCTTTTGAAGAGGTCGCATACCTGTTGCTGATCGGAAAGCTGCCGAATCGAAAAGAGCTCTCCGATTTCTCGACAGAACTGGCCGCTGCACGTCCCCTTCCCGGGACGGTCCGCCGCTTCCTCAAGAGCGTTCCACGCGATGTCAATCCGATGGACTTTCTGAGGACGGCGGTCTCCTTCCTCGGCCTCGAAGATCCGGATCGAAGCGTAAATGAACATCCGGCGAATCTCCGAAAAGCAATCCGGCTGATCGCCCAAATCCCCTCGCTGTTGGCCGCCTTCCGGAGTGCGCCGCAGGCGCCGCCCCCCCCCGATCCCGAACTCTCTCACGCGGCGAACCTGCTCTACCTGATCACCGGCAGCCGGCCCGATCCGTTTTCGGCGAAGGTGATGGAGGTCTCGTTGATTCTTTATGCCGAGCACGAATTCAATGCGTCGACCTTCGCAGCGCGGGTGACCGCCTCCTCCCTCTCCGACCTTCATTCCGCAGTTACCTCGGCGATCGGATCGCTGAAGGGGCCGCTGCATGGCGGCGCCAACGAAGCGGTGATGAAGATGCTTTTGGAGATCGGGGGAAGCGAACAGGCCGATCGATATATCGGCGAGCGGCTTGCTCGAAAAGAGCGGATCATGGGTTTCGGGCACCGTGTCTTAAAGAGCGGCGACCCCCGCTCGGATATCATTAAAAAATATGCGTGCACCTTGGGGGAGCAGAAGAACGATCGGAGCTGGTTTGATCTCTCCAGCCGGATCGAGGAAAAAATACGGCGGGAAAAGGGGCTTTACCCGAACCTCGACTTCTATTCCGCCTCGGCCTATTACCTGCTCGGCCTTCCGATCGAGTTCGATACCCCGCTTTTTGTCTGCAGCCGGATCGCCGGTTGGTCGGCGCATGTCATGGAGCAGCACGATCATAATCGATTGATCCGACCCCGCTGCCGCTATACGGGACCGGGGGAGCGGCCGTACCTGCCGATTGCATCGAGATCTTAATTTCCGCTCAGAGCGTCTCCAGCGCTTGCTGCAGCTGTTTGGCCAATAGGGTTGGATCTTCCGACTTTGAAATCGCCTCTTCGATCATCTCTTTGAGGTAGCGGTTCATCCCGATCTTTCCGATCAAGTTTCCAAAGAACGCCGTCGGATCGAGGCGGACACTCTCCTTGAGCGCTTGGACCAACTCCGGCTCGAGGGCGATCGAGTAATCGCCGACATGAAGGTAGGCGGGATAGACCGGGCCGGGAAGCTTTTCAAATCTAAGATTCATCAATCGGGTCTCCTTCGTTTAGTCGTTCGCATCATGAGGTCCAGTCGGCCGGATCGGACTGCGGTTGCGTCGTCCGGGTTATCTTAGTCGTTTGAAAATATTTTTCAAGTCTTCTTGGGATTTTTCCGGGATTTTCCCCGTTTTAATCGAAATGTTGCGCCGAATAATCAGGGTTCTCTACAGAGATCTACTGGCTTATATAGTCCTTGCAATGGGTAAATGCATTTATTTAGAATTGAATCAACGGTTCCGCGCCTCACTCAATTATTTCTATCATTTGGGAGTTAATTCTTAGAAATCGAGCCCTCGGAGGATGGGGCCGCACTCCGCGGAGCGCTGAATAAATCAGTCAAGTATGCCAAGTATGGAGGATCGGTGCGTTGTCGAAGAAGATTCTAATTGTAGACGATAATGCGGATACCATTCTGATCCTGACTGCGATCTTGTCGCAGGAGGGATACGATACAATGACCGCGCGGGACGGCATGGAGGCGCTTCAGAAGGTGCGTGAAGAAATTCCGGCGCTGATTCTCCTCGATATCATGATGCCGAAGCTCGACGGATTCGGCGTCATGGAAGCGCTGCGGGCCGATCCCCGGTTTAACCCAATCCCGGTGGTGATCATTTCGGCCAAAGTCGATCCGGCCTCCCGGGCGAGGGCGATCGAACTGGGGGCGAGAGACTATATCGTCAAGCCGATCAATCCGGATGAGATTGTCCTCCGGGTGAAGGAACAGCTTTTCGATCACAAACGCCTCTATGCCAAATTAGAGGGGGGATAATTTCTCCTTAAAGAGCCGTTCCAGTCGCCCCGATTCGATTTCGATATAGATATTCTTCTCCTGAGACAATACCACTGCGCCCGTTTTCCCTCCCCGCGGCCTTTGTAAATATTTCCGGTGCGTGTAGACGACATCCCCCTTTCCTGCTTTCCTGGCGTCGCTGAAGTGGAGCGCCAGCGTGGCGGCATCGAGCAGCGTTTGATAGGGAATCTCTTTTCCCCGCTCCATCCGGACGACCAGGTGTGAGCCCGGCACCCCCCGCGCATGAAACCAGAGGTCGTTCCCGCGGGCGATTCGGAAGGTGATCTCTTCGTTCTCCCGGGCGTTTCTTCCGACGACCAAGGTCCATCCGTCGGCCGATAAAAACTGCGGCGGTCCACTCTCTTGCTTCTTTTTTCTTTCCGGGGGCGATCGGCGGCCGTCTCCTCTTTCAAGGGCGACGGTTCCCCCCTCCAGTAGGATCCGGCGGTTGCGCTCCAAGGCTTCCAATGCATGCGTCGTTTTTTCGATCTGAATTCGAAGGTTGGCCTGGGCCGCCTGCGCTTTTTTGTATCGCTTGAAGATCCGGGCGAGGTTCTCCGACGGGGAGAGGGCGGGATCGAGGGGAAGGGTGCGCCCCGCTTCCGGCCGAGCCGGATCGAAAAGGGTGATCTCCGTCATCCCGATCTGGACCTCGTGAAGGTGTCCCTTCAGCAGCTCCCCTTCATGGCGATATTGGTCCGCTCTCTCAGCCTCCTGCATTCCGGTGGAGAGCTGTCGGAGCCGCTTCTCCCCCCGCCGAATGTCGGCGTCGATCACGGCGAGGAGCCGT
This sequence comes from Candidatus Manganitrophaceae bacterium, assembly GCA_016200325.1. Taxonomy (NCBI): domain Bacteria; kingdom Pseudomonadati; phylum Nitrospirota; class Nitrospiria; order Candidatus Troglogloeales; family Candidatus Manganitrophaceae; species Candidatus Manganitrophaceae bacterium. The sequence continues at coordinate 455,748 of JACQEZ010000019.1, read as the reverse complement.
CGCTTCTCCTCTTCCGCCGATGTCGCCTCTTCCAGCGGTAAGAGAGCGGCCTCCACCGCATGATTAAAAGAAAACGGCCCCGCCTCGCGCAGCGGAATGGCGCTCTCTTTGAACGCGCCTCCGGTCGGACGCGGCGGCGGCCGGTAAGGCGCGCCGACCTGCAAGGCGCGTCCGGAAGAGGGGGGAGAGAGGGTGCCGAGGACGATTCCATCGGGGTCGATCAACAAAAAATTCGATGCCGGCCCCATCAACTCGGCGATCAGTGAGACACTTCCCGGCTCGGTCGCGGGCGCCGCTGTCTCGTCGTTCCAGGCGCAGGTCATCTGGACGATCCGGTCTTCTCCCATCTGATCGAGCGAGACGATCCGCTTCCAGCGAAGCCGCGCACGGAGGAGCTGGCAGAAACGGGGGGGGGAGGAGGGGGTGGGGTGTGTTTTCGTCGAGAGGTGAATGCGGGAGAAGCGGGGGTGGCCGGAGAGAAAAAGATGAAAGCGCTCTCTCCCCCGGTGGATCTCAAAGACAAGACTCCACGGCTGGGGCTGATCGATCTTGTGAAGGACCCCCCCCTTTAAAGCGGGTCCAATCTCCCCGAGAACCTGCGCAATCTGCTGGGCGCCGAGCGACACCGGTTTGACCCCCTTCCAACCCTTGTGATAATTTAGCTCCACCGACAAAACGGCCACAAAACGATGGAGCGATTTCGGAGGCCTGATTGTACCGGGTCGCTCTTTTTTTCGCAACGGCCGTCACCGCTCGGCAGAATTCAACATCAGAGGGTTCGGTCGAGCGCGCGCCCTCTTTGGAGAATCATGGAAGAAGGCAATGGGACAATGGAATCGGGGGAATCGGGGGAATCGGGGGAATCGGGGGAATCGGGGGAATCGGGGGAATCGGGCCGTCTTTATGAACAGAGTTTAAACTCGCTCGGCTGGCCGGAATTGATCGATGCGCTCTGCCGTCAAACGGTCTTCTCGATGACCGTGGAGCGCTGTCGCGCCCTTCCGTTTCTCGACCGGCCGGACGCGGTCCGGGAGCGGTTGGCGACCGTCTGGGAAGCGGTTCTGCTCCTGAAAGGGGGGGGGAACATCCCCTTGGAAGCGTTTGCCGATCCCCGTCCGGCGCTGACCCGCGCAATCAAAGGGGCGGTGCTGGAGGGGACGGAGCTGCGGAGCATTCACGATCTCCTCGACCAGGCCCAGACGGTCCGCTCGGTTTTGAATCAAAAAAAGGAAGAGGCGCCCGGTCTCTTTCGGCAGGCGATTTTGTTAGAGCCCCTGGAAGGGTTGCGAGGCAAGATCGCGTCGGCGATCGATCCGGAGGGGAGAATTCAGGAGGGGGCGACCCCGGCGCTGCGGGCGCTCACCGCGGAGGCCAACCAGGCGCGCGAGGCGCTCACCGACCAGCTCGATCGGATGCTGCGCTCCGCGCGGTACGAAACGCTGCTTCAGGAGCCGTACTACACGGAGCGGGACGGCCGGTATGTCCTCCCCTTCAAGGTGGCTCATCAGAACAAAGAGGGCGGGGTCGTTCATGATCTCTCGGCGAGCGGCGCCACCGCCTTTGTCGAGCCGAGGGAGTTGGTCGGGCCGAACAACCGGCTCCGCGTCGCCCAGCTGGCGGTGGCGCGGGAGGTGGAGCGGATTTTACGATCGCTCAGCGAGGAGGTCGGGCGAGAGGCGGAGCGGCTGCAGCGGACCCTGCTGGCGTTTATAGAAATAGACCTCCTCCGCGCCGCGGCCCGCCTGACGGAGAAGATCTGTGCGACGTTCCCGCAGGTTCATGATGAAGCGGGGCCGATCCGCCTTTGGGAGGCCCGTCATCCCCTCCTTCTTTTGCGGAAAGGGGGGGTGATTCCCAATGACATTGTCATCGAGGAGGAAAAGCGGGCCTTGATTCTCTCCGGCCCGAATACCGGCGGCAAGACGGTGCTGCTGAAGACGATCGGCCTGTTGGCTCTGATGGTTCGCGCCGGTCTTCCGATCCCCTGCCGGGAGGGATCGGAGATGCCCCTCTTCCCGTCGGTGATAGCCGACATTGGAGATGACCAAGACCTCTCGCGCGATCTCTCCAGCTTCTCGGCCCATCTTCAAAAAATCGTCACGATTTTCGAGTCCGCCCCGCGCGGATCGCTGGTGCTGCTCGATGAGATGGTCACGTCGACCGATCCGGCTGAAGGGGCGGCGCTGGCAGCCGCCGTGCTGGTCGCCCTGGTCGACCGGGGGATGCGGATCGTGACGACCACCCATTATCCTTCCCTCAAGGGGCTGGCGCAGAGCGATCCCCGGTTTTTAAACGGGAGCCTGGCGTTTGACCTGACGCGGCTGGCACCGACCTATCGATTGATTCTCGGGATGCCGGGGAGAAGCGCCGCTTTGGAAATCGCATCCCGACTCGGTCTTCCGGCGGCGCTGCTTGAAAAGGCACGGGCTCGCCTCAAACCGGAGGAAGAGGCGATGGAGCGGATGCTCGCCGAACTGGAGCGGGAGCGGCGGACGGTGGAAGAAGAGCGGCAAAAATGGCAGCGGCTGCGGGAAGAGGCCGAAGCGGCGGCGACCGCACAGAAAGAGGGGGCGGCGCGCTGGATGCTGAGCGAGAAAGAAATTCAGAAGCGGGTCCGCCAGCGGGTCTCGGAGGCGGTGGCCGAGGCGCGGTCGGAGATCGCGGTGTTGATGGCGTCATTGCGAGGGAAAAAAGAGGCCGCGTCGATTCAAAAAGGGAAGGGGGCCCTCGAAGCGATTGCGGGGAAAATCGGAGAGAAGATCGCACCGGCCGCTCCGGCGGCCTCCCCGCCGCTGCAAGTCGGCCGGCCGGTGGAGATCCTCTCGCTCGGAAAGAGAGGCATCTTGCTCGACCCGCCCGGCGAATCGAAGCGGGTTCGGGTCCAGGTGGAGCAGCAAATCCTGTGGGTCTCTCCCGAAGCGCTTCAAGGGGCGGAAGAGACGCGCGAGGCATCCCCTGCTTCACCCTCTTTCCGCCAAACCGACTCCGGCCCGACCGGCCTCGCCCTCGATCTGATCGGACAGCGGGTCGAAGAGGCGCTGGTCCTTCTGGAGCGGTTTCTCGACCAAGCGATGCTGTCGGGCGAACGGGAAGTCCGCCTGGTCCACGGGCATGGAAGCGGTCGGCTCAAGAAGGCGATCCGGGAATCTCTTTCCGTCTCTCCCTACATCGGCCACTTTCGACCGGGAGAGTCGGCCGAAGGGGGGGATGCGGTGACCATTGCGACCTTACGGGACGCGTAGCACATCCCGGCGTTTCTTCCTTATCACAAGGCCTTTCTATTCCATAATTGACTATTCCACATAGGTATTGTCAATTCCCTCTTTCGAGGGGGGTTGACGCCGCCGGTCTTTTTTAGTAAAGTGACCCGACATGATTCAAAGAGCTAAAAAATATATCAAGCCCTGCTTCTTTACCCTCTCGATGGGTTTCTTTCTCCTCCACCCTCTGTCGGCGGAATTTTCGCCGATCGCCTCTCTCTCTTTCGGTTTCTCCGAGGCCACGTTTGCACGTCAGGCGCTTCAGACGGCACGTGAACAGAAGGTGCGAAAGATCTTGTCGCGCTTTCATACGGGGCTGCAGGCCGAGGAGGAGCAACGGCTGGCCATTTTCATCGTGGCCGAGAGCCAGCGCCATCAATTTGATCCCGAATTGATCATTGCCCTCATCTCCACGGAGAGCTCCTTCTATAATTGGTCGACCTCGCCGAAAGGGGCGATCGGGTTAATGCAGATGATCCCGACAACGGCAAAAGAGGTCGCGGAGGTGAGCAAGGTCGACTGGAAAGGGGAGGCGCCGCTTTTTGATCCCTTCACCAACATCAAGCTGGGGATTCATTACCTCTCGACCCTCAATGCCAAATTCGGGGATCTCACCCTGGCCCTCACCGCCTACAACTATGGGCCGACCCATGTGGTCCGGTGGGTCGAATCGGGGGAGGAGATTCCGACGAAATATGCGGAGAAGGTGTTAAAACACTACCAAGAATTTCTCGGCCTCGCGCCTGAAGAAAAAGAAGAGACCGAAACCTTTCCCTCCGTCTAACCTTCTTCATTCAACAGATCTGATCGATCTAAATCTAAATGTCCCTCCGGCGGTCCTGGCGTCTTGGGCCGTGACTCATTTGAAACCCCATGGCACGCCGCCGCTTCTTGCCATCCCCAGGTCAATTTGCAATAATAAGAACCAATGAAGATCCCCCATCTGCAACCGGCCAAGATCCAGATCTATGACGATCCGCTCGGCACGACCGATATACGGGTTCGGCATCTCTTCCCGCCGTATGCGGGACAGCCGATCCGGGCGGGGCTGTTGGGCGTTCCTTCCGATGCCGGCGTGGTGCACGGCGGAGGCCGCGGCGGGGCGGCGGAAGCCCCCTCGGCGATCCGGCTTCAGCTGAAGCGATACGGCACCGCCTACAACTTCGAACGGCAGGCCGATCTCACCACCCTTTCGTTGGCCGACTTCGGAGATCTGATTCCCGATGAAAAATCGATCGAGCAGACGCACCATCGCCTGACCAAGGCGGTGGAGGCGATCCTCGACCTCGGCGCCCTCCCGATCCTCCTCGGCGGCGGGCATGATCTCACCTTCGGCGGGGTGCGGGCGCTCGCACAGCGGACGCCGGGACCGGTTGGCGGATTGACCCTCGACGCGCACTTTGACGTCCGAGAGCCGCTCAACGGTGTTCCGACGAGTGGGACCCCCTTTCGCAACATCCTTGAGAAGCTCCCGAATCTCTCCGGAGATCATTTTGTTGAGGTCGGCGGCAACGGCCTCGTCAATGCGAAGGGGCATTTCGAATACCTTCTCGCCAAAAAAGCGAGGATCTTCTCCCTTTCGGAGACGCGTCAAAAGGGGATTGGCGAGGTGGTGGAGAAGGCGCTGCAGATCGCCGGGCACGGCACGGAGAAAGTCTTTTGCTCGATCGACCTTGATTCGGTCGCCCAAGCGTTCGCGCCGGGGGTCTCCGCCCCCTCTCCCGATGGTTTCACCCCGGAAGAGGTCTCGCTCGCCGCATACCTTGCCGGAGTCGATCCAAAGGTCGCCTATTTTGACCTGATGGAGATGAACCCGGTCTTTGATCAGGAGGGGCGGACGGCGCGCCTGACGGCCGCGCTGGTCCTCCACTTCCTGGCCGGCCTCGCCCGGCGGAAAGAGGCCGAGAAAAGGGTGATTGGATTTGTCCCCCCCTCTCCCGGCGGTCCGGGAACCCCACCCTCGGGGAGGAAACGATGAGTCGTCCGATGTTCGAGGCGCTCCGGCCTCAAGAGCCGATCTCTGCACCGATCGGTGCCCGGAAAAGCTGCAAAAGCTGGGATGCGGAAGCGGCGCTCCGGATGTTGATGAACAACCTTGACGAACGGGTGGCGGTTGATTGGAAGAACCTGGTTGTCTACGGCGGCGCCGGCCGGGCGGCGCGAAATTGGAAAGAGTATCACCGGATGGTTCAGGCGCTTCGAGAATTGGCGCCCGATGAGACCCTCTGCGTTCAGTCCGGAAAGCCGGTTTATATCGCGAAGAGCCACCGGGAGGCGCCGCGCGTCATCCTGGCCAACTCCAACCTCGTGCCGGCCTGGGCGACGCCTGAGGCGTTTGACCGGCTCGACCGGATGGGACTGATGATGTATGGTCAGATGACGGCGGGAAGCTGGATCTACATCGGAACACAAGGGATTCTTCAGGGGACCTATGAAACTTTCGCAGCGATCGCGACGCAAGCCTTTCGAGCCGAATCCCTCTCTGGAAAATGGATTCTGACCGCTGGGCTCGGGGGGATGAGCGGGGCGCAGCCGCTTGCGGCGACGATGAACGAGGCGGCGATCCTGAACGTGGAGGTTCGGGCGGAGCGGATCGAGCGAAAGGTCAAAGAAGGGTTTTGCGACCGGATGACCGATCGGCTCGATGAGGCGCTCACCTGGGTGAAGAGCGCCTGCCGGAGCGGCCGGCCTCTGTCGGTCGGACTGGTCGGAAATGCCGGCGAGGTTTATCCGGAGCTGGTCCGCCGCGGAAAGATTCCCGATATCGTGACCGACCAAACCTCGGCGCATGATCTTCTCTCTTATGTCCCGATCGGCGACCTCCCAGCGCTCGACCGGCTGCGAGAGGATGACCCCGGCACCTATCGCCAAAAGTCGCTCGAGACGATTGCCCGCCATGTCGAGGCGATCTTGGCGATGCAGACGGCCGGCGCGGTCGCAGTCGATTATGGCAACAACCTGCGCGGACAGGCCGCATTGGCGGGGGTGCCGATCAAAAATAGGGACGGCTCGTTTAAATATCCCGGCTTTGTTCCCGCCTATATCCGGCCGCTCTTTTGCGAAGGGAAAGGCCCGTTCCGGTGGGCCGCCCTCTCCGGCGATCCGAAAGACATCTACCGAATCGACCAGGCGCTGAAGGCGACCTTTCCGAAAGCGCGGGCGCTCAAGCGGTGGATCGATCTGGCACAGAAAAAGATTCCGTTCACCGGGCTGCCGGCCCGGATCTGCTGGCTCGGCTATGGCGACCGTGAAAAATTTGGACTCGTGATCAACGACTTGATTCGGCGCGGGGAGGTGTCGGCGCCGGTCGTCCTCGGCCGAGACCACCTCGACTGCGGCTCCGTTGCGTCGCCTTATCGAGAGACGGAGGGGATGGCCGACGGCTCCGATGCGATTGCCGACTGGCCGCTGCTGAACTTTGCGTTGAATGCGGTTTCCGGCGCGTCGTGGGTCTCCTTCCATCACGGCGGCGGGGTCGGAATCGGCAACGCGCTTCATGCGGGAATGGTGATCGTCGCCGATGGAACGAAGCGCCGCGAGGCGCGCCTTTCCCGTGTCCTCACCGTCGATCCGGGGATCGGCGTGGCGAGGCATGTCGATGCGGGGTATGAAAAGGCGAAAGAGACGTCACGTAAGAAGAAGGTGAAGATTCCAAAATAGACATCCAAAATAGACATCAATGATATAAAAAGATATAAAAAAGAAAATCGGGCGGGCCTCCGAGTGTTCGAACGACCAATGATGAGATTCTAGACAATCCCGACGCGCTTTCCACCCCGAGAGGATCGCCCAAGTCGAGGGGAGGCGACGGCGAGGATCATTAATTTTCCAAAGCGCTTCTATTTCGATAGAGGATCTTCTACTCCAGAAGACGATACAGCGAAATCCCCTCACTTCACCTGCCACGACACCATCAGGGAAAACGGAATAATCCTTTCAGATTAATTGACGCACGATTACAAAGTTGTCTAATCTTATAGATGAGGCTCGGCAAAATGCATCTCCTTACGGGATGTTGCAGGCTTCTAGATGCCGAGCTGACGGTGAGGTCTTGCAGCTTCACGAGGGCCGTTTCGATTTGCTATAACGACCATCATTCGGACGTCACTCCTCGTTTGACGGAGCACTTCAGTTGCACTGTTTATAACGGAACGAATGATCACATTTACATTTAAAGGAGGGAAGAGATGAGGCGAGTTCACGAATTCGGAATCGGATTGTTTGTTCTTGCGTTGGTGATGTCTCAGGGGATACCGGCGTTTGCGGAAAGCGCTTCCTCCGAAGGGAGCCCAAAATCTTCGGCGAGCGCCGAGAGCAAGGCGGGAGCGGTCCAATGCCCCCCCGGTATGGCACCGGCCGGTGCAGCAAGCGGCTCACCGGAGGCCAAGCAGCCTGATGGCACCAACCCTTGCATCGAGGCCTCGGGAAAAGGGGCGGGGCCTTCCGCCGCGGGAAGTGCAAAGAGCGACCCTTCCAATAATGACCCATCGAGCGGTAAACTCAAAGCAGGCTCCCCCAGCGCCGGCGGTCAGAGTGCCGGCCGAGGAGGAAATGGTGAGGCGCGCGGGGGAGGCGGTTAAAGTCGGCCGGTCCCTGTTTTAATATGAAAAGCCGTGGTCTTTTACTCGGACCACGGCTTTTCAACGGAAGGGGCGGTGATGACATTGTCAATCCCATCGGCCCATCGGCTCACATATCCAAGTTCAATTGAGCGGTGATATCATCAAGTGCCAGTTCAGCCTTGATCATCCGCCGACCGGTTTAAAAGGGGGGAGCGAAGGGGAGTGTCAGCTCTCTAAGAGCGGTGGGCGTAACGAGAAGCAAGAGATAAGATGAAAGGGTCTCTCTGGCGTTCGTGGAGGAAGTTGCAGCAGCTAGAATCTTCCCGGTCTGCCGAGGGGCAGACCGGCCGAATAAAATTTCATGCTTTTTAGAAGATCGATTGCAAGGGGTCATGGAATGGGGACCGTCTACCGTCTCCTATTTGAGGTTTTGGATCGTCACCGCTTTGCCGTTTTCGATCTTTGTTAAAAAGACCTGGTGTAAGCCTTGATGGTCCGTCGGGTTGAATGAGACCTCCAGTCCGCCCGCGTCCATCTTTAGCTGCTCCAGCGTAGAAATAAAGGCCTCACGCGTGAGCGGAGCGGTTTTCTTCAGCGCTTCGACCGTAACCTTGGCGTCGAGATAGCTCTCCAGACTGACCGGATTGGGGATGCGCCCTGCGGCGTTCATGTCCGAGAGATACTCTTTTACAATCGGCAAGGTGCTGTCGATTGGATTCGGCACGATCTGGGTCACAATGAGCCCGTCGGCATCTTTCCCCGCCGCGTGGATTAAGGGGACGGTGCCCGATGAGACGAGTAAAAACTTAGGATTGAATCGACGCGCCTTTGCTTTTTTGAGAAAAGCGGCGCAGGGCTGATAGGTGCAAGCCATAATGACCGCTTCGGGATTCGCCTTGATCAGCGCTTCGAAGGCCTCATCAACATCAACGGTATCGTGGACAAACTTGCCCTCTCCGACCAAGGCCATGTTCCGCTTTCGCAAGGCCCGCACCACCCCGGCGCGACCTGCGTCCCCCATGGCGTCCGTCTGAAAAAAGATGCCGATCTTTTGAATATGAAGGTCCTCAGTCAACCGCTCGACCATGACCTCGATCTCGTCCGCATAACTGGCGCGAAGGTTAAAGACGTATTTATTGACGGGATTGCGGATAATTTCAGCGCCCGTCAATGGGAAGAGATAGGGGACGCCGGCTCGGGTGATGATCGGCACGATCGCCGCTGAATTTCCGGAACCGATATACCCGAACAAAGCGAACACCTTCTCTTCCTCGATTAATTTGCGGGTGTTCGCGAACACAACAGGGGCCTGGTAGAGGTCGTCATAAACCAGCAGCCTGATTTTGCGGCCCTGAACGCCTCCGGCGGCGTTCACCTTGTTGAAGTAGACCGTCGCCCCTTCCTTCATCATCTTGCCGTTTTCGGAAATAGGTCCGGTCTGGCCATTGGACATGCCGATCAGAATCTCTTTGTCTGTGACCCCATCCTCCGCTTGAGAAAAGGAGGCTGATAAAAGTACTAAAATAACGAGTGCCCAGTGCTGGATCTTCATCCCACCTACTCCATGACTTATGAAAAACAGCATTTTAAGATAACGATTTCATTAAACTGAATTCTGGTCCGGGAGTATCGAAACTGATCGATCGCGGTTTTACTTAAGAATAAAAGATCTGATGAGCTTCGAAGAGCCTGCCATCCCTCTCAGAATTACAAATATAACACCTTTTCTGGATATTCCGATCTGAAGGATGGTTCTATACCTGCCGAGAATGGAACGCCGAGAGGGCGCGGCGCTCTTTGAAACCTCAGGGATTGTAGGCTGGCAGAGGGGTGGATTTCAGGAAAGGAGGTCTGATCAACTGCAAACCTTTAATCGTCCTCTTCGTCTGCCTTGTGAAATTCAAACATCGTTCGGATGTCGGCCCGGTCTGCGAAGCCGCGGTCGTGCTTCATCTTCTCCAACACTTCCGTTGCTTCGTCGTTCCAACCCCGCTTGCTCATAAATCCATTCCACACTTCGATCTCCTCGGCATTTGGTTGTCGTCCCTGGCTGAAGCACCAGCCTAAAATCTCTTCGTCGGTTCCTCCTTGCATGACGCGATTGACCAGCGTCATATAATCGATGCGCAGGAACCTCACACAGCGGCCGTCGAATCCGGTGCCGAGATTTTTATGATAGTCGAGCGGAAGCTTGTTTTGGGCTTGCAGGCGAATTTTATCGAGCATCCTGCCGAAGTAGACCAGGCCGCCGACCTTGTCGGACGAGGGACGTAAACCGGGAACGCGCATTCTCACTCTCCAGGGAAAAGGCAAAGGCTTGAGCCGGCAGGGATAACGCTCTCCTGCAGGCAAGCAGATCGTCCTTTGAAATTGGATGTGAGTGTGGTATATCACAGGAAAACCCAAAAAATCAATGTGAGGGAGCGTGATGGTTTCACGTTGCATTTTATGAGAGGAGAGGACCATGACCCCGGTCTTTGATCTGGCGATCGTCGGCTGTGGCGAACTCCTCACCGTCGCCTCTCCCGGCGGGCCCAAGCGCGGGCCGGCGCTCTCCGAGGTTGGGTTGATTCGAAACGGGGTGGTGGCGACCTCCCGTGGAAAGATTGCTTGGGTCGGTACGCAGAAGGAGTACCGCAGAAAGGGCCCGGCCCGGCGGGAGATCGATGCGGAAGGGAGCGTCGTCCTGCCGGGCTTTGTCGATCCACACACCCATGCCGTTTTCGCCGGCAGCCGCGAAGGAGAATGGGCCGAGAAACTACGCGGGGTTCCTTATCTAGAGATCCTCAAGAGAGGAGGGGGCATCCTCCGCACGGTCGAAGCGACCCGGACCGCCTCGTTGAAGTCGCTGACGGAGCGGGCCGAGGCCTATCTGAAGAAGATGCTTGCCTGCGGGACGACGACGGTCGAAATCAAAAGCGGCTATGGTCTCGATCTTCAAAACGAAGTCAAGATCTTGAAAGTCATCGCGCAATTGCAAAAACGGCTGCCGCTCGATCTCGTTCCGACTTTCTTAGGAGCCCATGCAATTCCAAAGGAGTATGCCGATCGGCCGGAGGCCTATGTCGATCAGGTCGTCGAGATGCTCCCGTCGGTTCGATCTCGGGCGGCGTTCTGCGACGTCTTCTGTGAGGAGGGGGCGTTCAGCTATCAGCAAAGCCGGCGCGTGTTAAAGGCGGCCCGGCAGAATCAATTTGGAATCAAGCTTCATGCGGGAGAGTTCTCCGATCAAGGGGGGGTGCGCCTGGCGGCGGAGTTCGGTGCGCGGTCGGTCGATCATCTCGATCATATTCGGCCGGACGAGGTGCCGCTGCTCGCGGAGAGCGGCGCGGTCGGGGTGCTGTTGCCGGGGGTCTCTCATTTTTTAGGGGCGGCCTCTTTTCCGCCGGTGCGGGCGTTGGTGGAGGGGGGGGTGCCGGTTGCGTTGGCGACCGATTTTAATCCCGGCTCGTCCCCCTGTCTTTCGATGCAAGAAATCATTCATCTGGCGGTGCGCGATTTTAAGCTCACGGCGGCGGAGGCGATTTCTGCGGCGACGATCAATGCGGCGCATGCGGTGGGGCTGGAGGCCCAGGTCGGGAGCTTGGAGGTGGGGAAGCAGGCGGACCTGTTGATTCTCGATCTGGAGCATTATGAGCAGCTCCCTTATTTCTTTGGGGTCAATCATGTGGAGCAGGTTTTGAAGAAGGGGAAGGTCGTTTATTCGGGGCGCTGATTTCTAGGGGAAGGTTCGAGGGTCGTGGGGTTTCACCCCAAACCCCACCGTGGGGGCGCCTCGTCGCGCCCCCTCCGGCTTCCCCAGACGCCGGGGGTGGAACCCCCTGGCCCCCCTGCGGCCGAACTCGGCGCGACCGCACATAAAGCAGTGCGGACTGCGCCTCAGACATGCGCCCTGAAAGGGTAGATGGAAACGTTTGATCAAAAACGCAGTAGAGTGGCGGACACAGGACCTCCTCGACGCGCAGGCGCTTTGAAGAAGACCGAGTTCAGCAGTCAGCTTGAGGTTTTAATCTTTTAGCCAATGGCTGACCGTTCTTTCCTCTCCTTCACTCTGCACTCTTATCTTTTGAGTTCTTTTACAAATCGGACGATTTCTTCTAGCGGTGTGCCGGGGGTGAAGATTTCGCGGACCCCCTTTTTTTTGAGGTCGCGGATGTCTTCTTCCGGGATGATGCCGCCGCCGAAGAGGGCGATGTCGGTGGCCTTCTCTTTTTTTAGCAGCCTGAGGACCTCTTGGAAGAGGGTCATGTGGGCGGCGGAGTGGAGGGAGAGGCCGATGGCGTCGACATCTTCTTGGATTGCCGAGAGGACGATTTCGGCGGGGGTGTGATGGAGGCCGAGATAGATCACTTCAATTCCGCCGTCACGCAGCGCGCGGGCGACCACCTTGACCCCTCGATCATGTCCGTCGAGACCGATCTTGGCGAGCAGCACCCGCTTTCGCCATTCGACCGGTTTTTGTCGAGTGGATGATTTTGACGAAGTCCGCTGGGTTGCGGTTTTAGCCATACGAAACCTCCTCCAGCGTGTATCGTCCCTCTTTTTTGTTCAGGTAGCCGATCCTAATTTTGGGGTCATGTTGAAAAATGAGGAGCCAATGCTCTTCATACGCCTGCTCCAACAATTGCCGCTTTGTCTCCAGCGTGGTGAGGGGGAAGAGATCATAGCCCATGATGTAGGGGAGAGGGAGATGGGCGGCGGTCGGGATTAGATCGCCGATGAAGAGCGCTTTCTCGCCATTCGATTCGATCAGGACCGATTGATGGTGCGCGGTGTGGCCGGGGGTGCGGACGACCGAGATCCCTTTGAGGATTTCGGAGTCTCCTTCGAGGAGATCGAGCCGCCCCTCTTTCGGCAAGACTTCATAATTCTCAAGGAGATAACTTCCGCGGGTCCGCTCGTTAAAGGTATTGGCGAACTCCCACTCCCCTTTCTGGATGAAATAAGTTGCCCGTGGAAAGGTCGGGTGGATGTGGCCCCGCTCGTCGCGCCGGGTGTTTCCGCCGGCGTGATCGAAGTGAAAGTGGGTGTTGATGACCAATCCGATGTCGGCGGGGGAGAGGTGGTTCCGGCCGAGCGATTCTTCGATCGACGGGGTCCGGCTCACCGCGTAGATCTCATTGAACTTCGCATCCCCTTTGTTCCCGATGCCGGTGTCGATCAAAATATTTTTTCCGTGCGCCCGGACGAGGAGGACGCCGAGCTCCAGGTGAATCCGGTTTCGCGCGTCGGCCGGATGGTGCTTTTCCCAAAGGACCTTCGGGACGACGCCGAACATCGCCCCGCCGTCGAGTCGAAAGGTGCCGTCTGTCAAGGGTTCAATTTCAAAGGCGCCGAGTTTCATTTCAAAACGAGACCGTTTCGCGGTACTCGCCCCAGACTTTTCTGAAAACGTCGGAGATCTCCCCGACCGTTGCGCAGGCCCGAACCGCGTCGAGGATCAGCGGCATCAGATAGGCGTCGGCCTGCGCGGCCGCGGTGAGCCGCTGCAAAGCGCGTTGAAGTTTTTTTTCATCCCGCGCTGCTTTGACCTTCTTCAGCCGAGCGACCTGTCGCCGCTCGACATCGCCGGTGACTTTTAGAATCTCGATTTGCCGCGCCTCTTTTTCGACGAACGCATTCAGGCCGACGATCAGCCGTTCCTTCCGGTCGATCTCCTCCTGATAGGCGACGGCGGCGCGGTGGATCTCCTGCTGCGGGAATCCCTTCTCGATGGCGCGAAGCATCCCCCCCATCGCGTCGAGCTTTTTAAAGTAGCGGCGCGTCTCTTTTTCCATTTGATCGGTCAGCCACTCGATATAATACGATCCGCCGAGCGGGTCGACCGTGTGGGCGACGCCGGTCTCCTGCGCGAGGATCTGCTGGGTCCGAAGGGCGATCGTCACCGCCTCCTGCGTCGGCAGCGCGTAGGTCTCATCCATCGAATTGGTATGGAGAGACTGCGTTCCGCCCAAAACGGCGGCCAGCGCCTGGAGGGCGACCCGGACGATGTTGTTGTAGGGTTGTTGTGCCGTCAGGGTGCAGCCGGCGGTCTGCGTGTGAAAGCGGAGCATCAACGAGTGGGGGTCTTTCGGATGGAAGCGCCGCTTCATCTCGCGCGCCCAGAGCCGCCGGGCGGCGCGGTATTTGGCGATCTCCTCGAAGAAATCGTTGTGGGCATTGAAGAAGAAGGAGAGCCGCGGGGCGAAGGCGTCTACTTTTAAGCCGGATTGAATGGCCGATCCGACGTAGGTCAGTCCATCATAGAGGGTAAAGGCGAGCTCTTGCACCGCGGTCGATCCCGCCTCCCGGATGTGATAACCGGAGATGCTGATCGGGTGAAAGAGCGGGGCCTCCTCCACGCAGAACCGGACCGTGTCGTTGATCAGCTTCAAAGAGGGGGCGGGCGGGGTGATCCACTCTTTCTGAGCGATGTACTCTTTTAAAATGTCATTCTGAAGCGTTCCGCGCAGTTGCTGGAAGGGAACCCCCTGCTTTTCGGCGACGGCGAGGTACATCGCGAAGAGGACGATCGCCGGCGCGTTGATTGTCATCGAGGTGCTGACCCGATCGAGCGGGATATCGTCGAAGAGCCGTTCCATGTCGTGAATCGTGTCGATCGCCACGCCGCACTTTCCGACCTCGCCGAGCGACTTCGAGTGATCGGAGTCATACCCCATCAACGTTGGGAGATCAAACGCGACCGAAAGGCCGGTCTGCCCCTGGCTCAAAAGGTAGTGATAGCGCTCGTTGGTCTCGGCGGCGGAGGCGAAGCCGGAGAACTGCCGCATCGTCCAGAGCTGGCCTCGGTACATCGTCGGATAGACGCCGCGGGTGTAAGGGAATTTTCCAGGTTGATTCAGATCGTTCTGAGGATCGAGGGATCGGGTCGATCGGTCGGTGTAGAGCCGGTCGATTTCGATGTTGGAGAGGTTGGTAAATTTAGGTTGACGTTCCGTCGTCTTTTTCTTCATCTGACCGATTGCATAAGGTGGCGTGCAATGACCATCCGCTGCACTTCCGACGTCCCCTCATAGAGGGTGGTGATTCGCGCGTCGCGATAAAAGCGCTCGACCGGGAATTCTTTGATAAAGCCGTAGCCGCCGAAGATCTGGACCGCTTTGTAGGCGACCCGGTTGGCCATCTCCGAGGCGTACAGTTTGGCTTGGGCGGCCCACGCTGTCACCGGCCGGCCCTGCTGCCGCATCCAGGCGGCCCGGTGTGTCAACAAACGGGCGGCGTCGATCTCGGTTTTCATGTCGGCGAGCATGGATTGAATCGCCTGAAACTCGGCGATCGGTCGACCGAACTGTTTTCGCTCTTTGGCGTAGGCCACCGCCGCATCGAGCGCCCCCTGCGCGATGCCGAGCGCCTGCGCCGCGATCCCGATCCGGCCGCCGTCGAGGGTCGAGAGGGCGATCTTGAACCCCTCATTTTCGACGCCGAGGAGATTTTCCGCCGGAACCCGGCATTCTTGGAAGATCAGCTCGGCGGTGTCGGAGCCGCGCAATCCCATCTTGTCTTCAATCTTTCCGACGTGAAAGCCGGGGAACGCCTTCTCGACAATAAAGGCCGAGATCCCTTTCTTCCCCCGCGTCGGGTCGGTCACGGCATAGACGATGGCGACATCGGCCTGCTTTCCATTCGTAATAAAGAGCTTGGTCCCGTTGAGGAGGTAATGGCCGCCGTCCCGGCGCGCCCGGGTCGCAATTCCCCCGGCGTCGGAGCCGGCGCCCGGTTCGGTCAGCGCATAACAGCCGAGAAGCCGCCCCTGTGCGAGGGGAGCGAGGTATTTTTGCTTCTGCGCGGGGTTCCCGAAACGATGAATCGGGTCACACGCAAGCGAATTGTTGACCGTCATGATGACGCCGAGGGAGGCCCATGCTTTGGAGACCTCTTCCATCGCTAAAATATAGGTAAGAAGGTCCATCCCGGAGCCCCCTTCCTCCACCGGGATAAACGCACCCATCAAGCCCATCTCACCGAGCGCCTTCACGAGCGCATGGGGGAATTCCGAGGCGGCATCCATCTTAGCGGCGACCGGCGCGACCTCTTTTTCGATAAATAATTTAATCGTCTCGACCACCATCTGTTGCTCTTCGGTGCGCTGCAGATTCACGGCTTCGATTCCTCTTTGGTTGATTCCTTCCTATATATATAGAAGCCGCGCCCCGATTTTCTCCCGAGGAGACCGGCTTCGACATATTTCCGAAGGAGCTGGGCCGGTCGGTACTTGCTGTCCCCGAATTCGGTGTAGAGGACCTCCATGATGTCGAGGCAGGTGTCGAGCCCGATCAGGTCGGCGAGCGCGAGCGGACCGATCGGATGGCGTGTGCCGACCGTCATCGCGGTGTCGATGTCTTGCGGCGTGCCGACCCCTTCCATGACGGCGAAGATCGCTTCATTGATCATCGGCATCAGGATACGGTTGATGATAAAACCGGGAGAGTCTTTGGCGACGACGACGGTTTTTCCGAGCTTCTCGACGAAGTGTTTCGCCTGCAGAAAGGTCGCATCGGAAGTCTGCCAGCCGCGGACGATTTCGACCAGATCGATCAGGGGGACCGGGTTCATGAAATGGATCCCGATAAACTTGTCGGGCCGGTGCGTCACGGAGGCGAGCCGGGTGATCGAGATAGAAGAGGTGTTGGTGGCAAAGACCACCTCCTTGGGACAGACGGTATCGAGGACTTCGAACGCCTCCATTTTTACCTCTTCCCGCTCCGGCGCCGCTTCGAGGATCATATGGCAATGGGCCATGTCCTCCAGCCGTGTCGTGATTTTAATGTTCTTCAGGGTCTTCTCACGGAGCCACTCGGTCAGCTTTCCCTTCTTGACCTCCATGTTAAGCCCCTCGGTGATTCGTTCAACCCCGGTCTCTAGGTACTTCGGTTCAAGGTCATAGAGGAGGACATGGTATCCCGCGGTGGCGACGATCTGCGTAATGCCGCTCCCCATCTGTCCTGCGCCGACCACGCCAATAATGCTTACTTCCATTCAACCTTCCTCACAATCGAATTGAGCTGTTATTTTTTACCGACGCGACGGGTAATCAACATCGCGACCGCTTCTCCCCCGCCGATGCAGAGGCTGGCGACGCCTCGGGAGAGGTCGAGGTCTTCTAATAGATGAATCAAGGTGGTCAGGATGCGCGCCCCGCTCGCGCCGATCGGATGACCGAGGGCGATCGCCCCCCCGCGGCGGTTCACCTTCTGCGGATCAATTCCGAGGTCGCGGATCACGGCGATCGACGAGGCGGCGAACGCCTCATTGATCTCGAAGAGGTCGATCTCCGAGGGGGTCAGGTGATGTTTCTTCAAGAGGGCGGCAATCGCCGCCGCCGGCGCGACGGTGAAGCGGGCCGGTGCGGTTGCCGCCATGGTATATCCGACGATTTCGGCGCGGGGGGAGATTCCGAGACGCGCGGCCCCTTCGCCCGACATCAGGACGGTCGCGGCGGCGCCGTCGCTGAGGGAAGAGGCATTCCCCGCCGTCACTTTCCCCCCGCCCTCAAACGCCGGTTTGAGCTTGCGGAGTTTTTCGAAGTCGGCCCGCTTCGGCTCTTCGTCTTCTGCGAAGGTCGTCGGTCCTTTACGGCCGGCGATCTCAATCGGCGCGATCTCTTTTTTGAAATCTCCCTGCTGCTGGGCCGCTATCGCGCGCCGGTAACTCTCGGCGGCGAGGTCATCCATCTCCGTGCGACTCAGATGATATTCTTCGGCGCATCGCTCCGCGGCGACCCCCATGTGGAAGTCATTGTAGACATCCCAGAGCCCGTCTTTAATCAAGCTGTCGACCAACGTCCCATGGCCGAGCCGGTAGCCCGACCGGGCGCGCTCCAACAGATACGGGGCATTCGTCATGCTCTCCATGCCGCCTGCGGCGATAATGTTCGCATCGCCGAGCGCGATTGACTGCGCGCCGATCATGACCGCTTTCAGCCCGGAGCCGCAGACTTTGTTAATCGTCGTGCAGGGGACGGTGTCGGTGAGGCCGGCGCCGAGGGCCGCCTGTCGCGCCGGGGCCTGTCCGAGTCCGGCGGAGAGAACATTTCCCATGATCACTTCATCGACCTGCCCCGGTTGGAGCCCTGCACGCGCAACCGCGGCTGCAATCACACGGCTGCCGAGCGCTGTCGCAGAGAGGGAACCGAGCGCGCCTTGGAAGGCCCCGATCGCCGTTCGGACGGCGCTGACGATGACAACTTTTTGCGTCATGAAAAGTGCTCCTGAATCCAAACGTCATTATAACACAACCCCCTCTCTTCTCAAGCGGCCCGCAGTGTGCGATGATCGCTTCTGATCAGGCGGGTGAAGGCAAATGAAAGAGAGGTTGTGTTATAATTAATTCAGCGTGAAGGAGGGTGAATGCCGAAGAAAGTGCTTCATCAATTCAAGGTTGAATTTCTTCAAATTTTAGACGAAGCGGGCCGGGTCGATCGAGACCTCTGGTCCGGTGTGGATAAAAAGGATGAGAAAGAGGTAAAAGGTTTTTATGAGGCGATGTTGCTCATCCGGACCTTCGATGAGAAGGCGCTGAACCTTCAGCGCGAGGGACGGCTCGGCACCTATGCTTCGGTTCAGGGACAGGAGGCGACCCAGGTCGGCGCCGTGGCGGCCCTCCGTCCCTCCGATTGGGTCTTTCCCGCATTTCGCGAGCCGGGCGTCTCGCTCCTCCGCGGCCTTCCGATGCGAATGATCTATCAATACTGGTCGGGCGACGAGCGGGGAAGCGCCATCCCTGAAGAACAGCATGACTTTCCGATCGCCATCCCGGTTGGGACGCACATCCCGCAGGCGGTCGGCGCCGCCTGGGCGGCCCAATTTAAGAACGATCCGGTTGCGGTCGTCACCTTCTTCGGCGATGGGGCGACCTCGAAAGGGGACTTTCACGAAGGGCTGAACTTCGCCGGCGTCTTCCGTCTTCCGATCGTCTTCATCTGTCAGAACAACCATTGGGCCATCTCGGTGCCGCTCTCTCGTCAGACCGCTTCGGCGACGCTGGCGCAGAAGGCGATTGCCTATGGGTTCGAGGGGATTCAGGTTGACGGCAATGATGTCTTCGCCGTCCACACCGCGGTGAAGCAGGCGCTCGATAAAGCGCGGAGCGGTGGCGGTCCCACCTTCATTGAGTGTTTCACCTATCGCCTCAGCGATCACACGACCGCCGATGATGCGTCTCGCTACCGGAGCCCGCAAGAGGTGACGGCGTGGCGGAAGAAAGACCCGCTCATTCGGCTGCGCGCCTTTATCGCGCAGGAGTATGGGTGGTCGGAATCGGATGAGCAAGCGGCCCGCCGTCAGGCGCAGGAGCGGGTCGCCGCGGCGGTCCATGAATTCGAATCGGTTAGCCCCCTGAATCCGGAAGGGATGTTCGATTTCCTCTTTGCACATCCGACCCCGGATCTCCTTCGACAAAAAGAGCGACTCCTCAAAAAACTAAAAAAGGAGAAAGAGTGAGCAAGCTCAACCTGGTCCAAGCAATCAACCAGGCGCTTCGCCATGAGATGGAGCGCAACCCGAATATGGTCCTCTTGGGGGAAGACATCGGGCGCGACGGCGGTGTCTTTCGGGTGACGGAGGGATTGGTCGATCAATTCGGCGACCGGCGGGTGGTCGACACCCCACTCTCCGAATCGGGAATTGTCGGCGTGGCGATCGGGATGGCGGCCTATGGCCTGACCCCGGTGGTCGAGATTCAGTTCATGGGGTTTCTTTATGCCGCGATGGAGCAGTTGATCTCGCACGCCGCGCGGCTTCGGACCCGCACCCGCGGACGATATACCTGCCCGCTCGTCGTCCGGACCCCTTACGGCGGCGGCATCCATGCGCCGGAGCACCACTCGGAAAGCACCGAGGCGTACTTCGTTCACACCCCTGGCCTGAAGGTGGTGGTCCCGTCGACGCCGGCGGAGGCGAAGGGGCTGCTCCTCTCTTCGCTGCGCGATCCCGATCCGGTTCTCTTTCTTGAGCCGGCCAAGATTTATCGGGCAATTAAAGAAGAGGTGCCGGAGGAGGAGTATCTCATTCCGCTCGGCGAGGCGCGCCTGGTTGCCGAGGGAAAAGATGTGACCCTCATCGCCTGGGGGGCGATGCTCCACCCGACGCTGAAGGCGGCCGATCGGATGGCGGAGAAAGGAATCGAGGCGGAGGTGATCGATCTGCGGACCCTCTCGCCGCTCGACTCCGCAACGATCATTCGATCGGTCGAGAAGACCGGACGTGCCGTGATCATTCACGAAGCGCCCCAGACCTGCGGACTCGGCGCCGAGATTGCCGCTCGCCTCTGTGAGGAGGCGCTCCTGTCGCTGGAGGCGCCGATCGCGCGGGTGACCGGCTTCGACACGCCGATCCCCCTTCCGAAGACGGAGAAATATTATCTCCCCGATGTCGATCAGATCGTCGAGGCGGCCGAACAGGTGGTAGGATTTTAGAGATGCGGAAAGAGTTCAAATTTCCCGATGTCGGAGAAGGGATCACCGAGGGAGAGCTGATCAAGTGGCTCGTCTCCGATGGGGAGTTCGTCAAGGAAGACCAGCCGCTCGTGGAGGTGGAGACCGATAAGGCGGTGGTAACGCTGCCGTCGCCCTACACCGGCAAGGTCGTAGCGTTGAACGGAAAGCCGGGGGAGATCATTCATGTCGGCTCGGTGCTGGTTGTCGTCGAGACCGACGGTTCCCCGATCGCAAAGCCAGCGCCGGAAAAACAGCCGGCGCCGGAAGCGAGAAGAGATGCCGGCTCGGTCGTCGGTCGGCTGACCGAGGCGGAGGAGGAGTTTAAGGTCCGGGCGATTCCGTCGGTTCGGGCCCGGGCAAAAGAATTGGGGGTTGATCTCTCGAAGGTCCGGGGGAGCGGCCCCGGTGGACGTTTGACCCGCGAGGATATTGACCAGGCCGCTCAGATCTCAAAAGGGGTTGCCCCGGCGCCACAATCGGCCGAGGCGAGTCTGCTCGGTCCGATCGAGCGGGTCGCGTTCCGGGGGGTCCGGCGGAGTGCGGCGCGTCGTGTGACCGAGTCTTCCCAAAAGGTGGCGGCGGTCACCTTCACCGATGACGCCGATGTAACTGCGCTCGAGCAGGTCCGCTCCAAAAAGAAGCGGCTCGCTGAGGAGCGCGGCTTTAAACTGACTTATCTTCCCTTCATCGTGAAGGCGGTCGTTGCCGGTCTCAAAGAATATCCTTTCCTCAATGCGACCCTGGACGAAGAGAAAGAAGAGATCCTCCTCAAAAAATATTACAATATCGGGATTGCCGTCGACACGCCCGAAGGGCTGATGGTTCCGGTGGTCAAGCGAGCCGATGAGAAAAGTATTCTCGATCTGGCCAAAGAGATCTCGGCGCTGACCGAGAAAGCCTTCGCCCGTACGGTCGATCTGGCCGATTTGAAGGGCGGGACGTTTACCTTGACGAACTACGGCGTCATCGGCGGGATCTACGGAACGCCGATCGTCAACTATCCCGAGGTCGGAATTCTCGGCCTCGGCAAGATTCAAGACCGGGTGGTGGCCCGGTCGGGAGAGATGGTCGTCCGGAAGATTCTACCGCTCTCCCTCACCTTCGACCACCGCGTGATCTATGGCGCCGAGGGGGCGCGCTTCATGAACACGGTGATTCAACATTTGGAAGATCCCGATTTAATGCTCATCGAAGGCAAATAGCTGCTGCGGAGGGGGCCCCCCCCTGTTCCTCCTCCCAGGGTCCTTCGATACGGCAGGGGCGGTTTGGCGGACCGCCCCTGCTTTTATTTTGCTCTTGTTTTAGGATCAAAACATTTCTTCCATATTCCCACCGAGTATTTATCCTTCACATAAATTACCGTCCTTCATTGCATCCCGCTTGCGGATTTTTCTTCTTATGCTAAGCTTGACTTCGTCTTCGCAGTCTATTGGAGTTCTTATGGCTCAGATCGATCTTCTCTTCAAAGCATTAAGAGAGAAAAAGGGATCGGACCTTCATCTCTCTCCGGGAAATTCCCCCCTCATGCGGGCGGCGGGAGACTTGGTCCCGGTCAACGATAAAAAAATGACCCATGCGGAGAACCAGGCGCTGCTCCATGAAATCATGAACGACGCGCAGAAGCAGGAGTTCGAAAAAACCCGCGATATCGATTTTGCCTATGATGTCCCTGCGCTGGAGGCGCGCTTTCGCGCCAATATTTTTTTCGGCCGCCTCGGCATCTCCGCCGTCTTTCGGATGATCCCGACGCAGATTTTGACGACCGAGCAGCTCGGTCTTCCCCCATCGGTTTTGAAATTCACCCATCTTAAAAAAGGGCTGGTCTTGGTGACCGGCGCGACCGGAAGCGGAAAATCGACCACCCTCGCCGCGATGATCGACCATATCAATCGAACGCAAAAAGAGCATATCCTTACGGTTGAAGACCCGATCGAATTCGTCCATGTCAGCCAGCAATGTCTGATCAATCAACGGGAGGTGGGAAAACATACCAAATCGTTTGCCACCGCGCTGCGGGCAGCCCTTCGAGAAGATCCCGATATTATCCTGGTCGGCGAGATGCGCGACCTGGAGACGATCGAGCTGGCGATCACGGCGGCGGAGACCGGTCATCTCGTTTATGGAACACTCCACACCAGCAGCGCGGCAAAAACGATCGATCGGATCATCAATGTCTTTCCGACGGGCCAGCAGGAGCAGATCCGAGCGATGTTGGCGGAGTCGCTCAAAGGGGTGATTGCCCAGAACCTGTTGAAGACGGTGGATGGAAAGCGCTGCGCCGCGCTGGAAATTATGTCGGTGAACACGGCGGTGTCGAACCTCATCCGGGAAGGAAAGACGTTCCAGATCCCCTCGATTATTCAAACCGGTAAAGGAGAGGGGATGCAGTTGATGGATCAGGCGATTCAAGCGCTGCTCGCCGCCAAGAAAATCACCGTCGAGGAAGCGCATAAATTCGCCGTCAACAAGGCCCTCTTCCCTTTGCCGGGACAGGCCGCCGCCACGCAAGGAGCGCCCGCCCGTGGATGAGCGGAGGATTGAGAAAGAGATCCGCTCGGTTCTGTTCGAGCTCGCCGATGGAAGTGAGGTCGAGGGGGAGGTCTTCCTCCGCCTTTACGAGGCGCATCACGCGGGTCTCCAGAAGATCGGAGATCTTTTAAATGACGAGACGCGGGTGATCCCGTTAAGAACAAAGCGCGAGACCTTGCTGATTAACCGGCGTCATATCGCCCTGGCCAAGGTCGGAGTCGATTTGGAACAGGACGACCTGATGACGCTGGGGAAACAATATACCGTCTCCCTGAAAATGCTCCGGGGAAATGAAATCCGGGGCGACATCTTCGTCAACCTCCCCGAAGGATTCTGCCGCGTCAAAGATTATTTTAATCAGCCGCTTCAATTTTTCCCCCTGGTCCAGTCGGAATACATCCTCTATATCAATCAGAAATTTGTCCTCTCCGTGAGAGATTAACTTCTAGGTACGTTTCCTCGCCCTCCGAAGATTTATTTTTTAGTTGATTTCGTTTCACCTACCTGGTATACAATAGCCTCTCAACACAAGAAACCGTTCAGGTGATCTCGACGCCACGTCGAGATTGAAAAGGGAATCCCGTGCAATTCGGGAGCGGACCCGCCGCTGTAATGGGATGCGAAACCGGCCATGCACCACTGTCCTAAGCTTAGCGAAGGACGGGAAGGGGCCGGGAGTAAGGTCATCCCAAAGCCAGAAGACCTGCCTGAGTGGAAAGAACACCTGTCTGCGATGGTCAAGACAGGAGGGTGGACTCATTCTATCCCCTCCTTCCATCGGCCATTGGAAGGCGGGGATTTTTTTTGGATAGAAAGCGATACGTATTCAGCTTTAAAGCGGAGCGCTCCCAGCGGAGCGCTGATTGTTTCTTAAATAACTTAAAGGGTTGATTGGGAAAGCGGTGAGAGACCGCTGCTGCCCCGCAACTGTGATGGGAACGAAACCACAACGGCCACTGTCCGAGTAAAGCGAGCATTTGGCTTCGCCAATGCGAGCGCGGGCGTGGGGCATCGGAGGATGAAGTGGCGCCGCATTTGCGCCTCTTCACCGCACGGGCCCCACATTCGCCCACATTTGATGGATGGGAAGGCGTGGGAGTAGGTTGCCCTCAGCCAGGAGACCGGGCCCTTTAGGATCACATTTCACCTTTCGAAGGGAGAGGTACATGACCCCGTTCCATCGCCGTGTTTTGCTCTGTTCATTTCTCGTTTTGATCACCGTCGGCACCCGAGTTGGCGCAGAAGAAACATCCCCTGAAGAGATTCCAACCTTTCCTCCCGTCGTCGTGACGGCGACGCTGACAGAGGTGCCGCTGCGCGAGTCGGCCGCCTCCGTCACCATTATCGATCAGAAGACGATTGAAGAAAAACATCTGATCACCGTCGCCGATGCGCTCCGCGAAGTGCCGGGGCTCGATGTGGTGGCGCAGGGGGGACTCGGGGCGACGACCTCGGTCTTCACCCGCGGGACCAACTCCGCCCATACGCTGGTCCTGATCGATGGGGTCCCGGTGAACAACCCCACCTCGGGCGCGTTCGATTTTTCCGATCTGACGGTCGATAACATCGAGCGGATTGAGGTGATTCGCGGCCCGCAGAGTACCTTGTATGGATCGGACGCGATCGGCGGGGTGATCCAAATTTTTACGAAGAAGGGACAAGGTCCCCCAACGACGTCTCTATCGGTCGAGGCGGGGGCTTATCATACCTTTCGGGAGAACGCCGGCGTGAGCGGATCGACTGAGCGGTTTGACTATTCGCTTTCTGCGGGACGGATAGACAGCCGGGGATTTTCTCGAGCGGACCGGCGCGCCGGCAATGCCGAAGACGACGGATATGAGAACACCACCCTCTCGACCAGACTGGGATTCGATCTCACCGAGAAGACACGCATTGAATGGACGGCGCGTTATACCCATTCGGAAAGTGATCTGGATGGCTGTGATCCGGTGACCTTCGTCTGTCCGGTCGATATTCCCAACTTCGTTCAAAAAGATCGATTATGGGTGACCGCGCTCGGCCTGACGACGACGCTCGTCGACGGATGGAAGCAGCATTTAAAAATGGGGTATGACACCGATCAGCTTCGGTTGTCCGATCCTGATCCGGCCGATGTCTTCAACAATGCAAAGTTCGACACGTCGCGAAAGTGGTTGGATTGGAGACACGACCTCGCCGTCAGCCGCCAGGATCTGGTAACCGTTGGTTATGAGTATCAGTCGCAACAGGGCAAGAGCGAGGGAAGCTTCGACGAAGCGACCGTCAACAACGCCTTTTATGCGTTTAACCAATTCCGCCCGCTCCCTTTTATTCTCAACCTGGGGCTCCGTTATGACCATAACAATCGGTACGGCGATGCGACGACCTACAAGATTGAGACGGCCTATTTAATCGACGCAACGCAGAGCAAGGTTCGAGCCGCTTATGGAACCGGCTTTCATGGTCCGACGATCAATGACCTCTTCTTTCCAAATTTTAGCAATCCGAATCTCGATCCGGAACGGAGCCGGAGTGTGGAAGTCGGCTTTGAGCAGTCGCTCTCGAATGAGCGGGTGCATCTCAACGTCACCTATTTTCAGAATCGGATCCGAGATCTGATCGTTTTTGTTTTCGATCCGACCACTTTCATCGGGGCTCCCGAGAACGTCGCTCGGGCCAAGATCAACGGGTGGGAGTTTGAGGTCTCGGCGAAACCGATCGAGAGGGTTTTGCTCTCGGCCAATTACACCCTGATGAACACAGAGGACGAGGAGACCGGGGCGGAGCTGGTTCGACGACCCCGCCACAAAGCCAGCGGGAGCCTCACCGTGCGGCCCATCGACCCCCTTCGCCTGGTGCTCCAGGTTCTCTATGTCGGAAAGCGATTTGATGTCGGACAGATTCCAATGAGCGACTATACCGTCGCCAATCTCGCCGGGACCTACACCCTCAATAAAAATGTCGCCCTCTTCGCCCGACTTGAAAACCTCTCTAATCGGCAATATCAGGAGGTGACCGGTTATGGGACGGCGGGGCGCTCGGGCTATGGCGGCGTCAAGGTGACTTTCTAAGGAGGGAGAAACAGATGAACGGATTCGAAAATAGAAAAACGGCTCTGATTGTTTCCTTGGTGCTTGCAACCTTTATGGCGGCGACCCGCTTTCACCCGATCGGATCGGTGGTGGGGCTCGGTGATGCGTCGCTGGCGGCCTTCTTCCTCTCCGGGTTCTATCTCCAATCGATCTTTTTTCCCGCATTTCTGGCCGAGGCGGCGCTCATTGATTATGCCGCGACGGTCGGCGGCGGAAGTGATTGGTGTATCACGCCGGCCTATCTTTTCCTGATCCCGACCTACGCGACGCTCTGGTGGGCGGGCCGCTGGTATGCGCGGCGGCATCGCTCCGATTGGCAGACCCTGCTGCCGCTCTCTTTGACGCTCTTCGTCAGCGCCAGCACGGCTTTCCTGATTTCAAACGCCAGCTTTTATCTCTTCTCAAAATATTTCGCGGAGATGAGCGTCGTCCAGTATGCGGCGGGGGTGGCCCGATACTATCCTCATTATGTGATGGAGGCCTTCGGCTATGTCGTCTTGGCCGTCTCTCTCCACCTCATCGCCGGCGCGATTCGACGTGCAAGGCAGCCCTTTCCACCGCCGATGCGGGGCGCCTCTTAGTGAAGGGGATGACCTTCATCCTCGGCGGCGCACGTTCCGGCAAGAGCCGATTTGCTCTGGAGCAAGGGGGGCACATTCCGGGCCGTCGGCGCTTCGTCGCCACGGCGCAGCCGATCGATGACGAAATGAGGGAGCGGATCGCGCGGCATCGAGAGGAGCGGGGCGCCGCCTGGGAGACAATCGAGGAGCCGTTTCAGCTCGGCGCCTGCCTGTCCGGCTTGGAAGGAAAGGCTGAGGTCGTGGTGGTCGATTGTGTGACGGTCTGGCTCGGAAATTTGCTCTGCGCTCAGAACGCTCCGATCGATCACGCGCGATCGGCTGATTCGGTGGAAGGGCCGATGCAGACTTTTCTGGAGTGCCTCCCGACCCTTTCTTATCCGCTCATTGTGGTTTCCAACGAGGTGGGAGGAGGGCTGATTCCCGAGACGCCGCTCGGAAGGCGGTTCCGTGAGCTCGCCGGTGTCTTCAATCAACAATTGGCGCGGGTCGCCCGCGACGTCTACTGGATGGTGGCTGGGCTTCCTCAGAAGATCAAATGAATCGGAAAATTCAAAAAACCTTGGAGCAGATCCGGCCGCTCGATCCCGACGGGCACCTCCTGGCGAAAAAGCGGCTCGATCGGCTGACCAAACCGCCCGGCAGCCTCGGCCGATTGGAGGAGCTGGCGGCGTGGTATCTTCACGTGACCGGAAAATCGCCTGTGTTGCCGCTGAAAAAAGTAATCTTCGTCTTTGCCGCCGATCATGGGGTGACGGAGGAAGGGGTCAGCGCCTATCCGAAAGCGGTGACGGCTCAGATGGTCTACAACTTCCTTCGGGGAGGCGCCGCGATCAATGTGCTCGCCCGGCATGTCGGCGCGGAGGTAAGGGTCGTCGACATGGGGGTCGATCATGATTTCGGAGCGCTCCCCGGCCTGCTGGATCGAAAGGTTTCTCGAGGGAGCCACAACATCGCCCAGGGTCCGGCGATGTCGGTCGAAGCGGCCGAGAGAAGCTTGTTGATCGGAATCGAATTGGCCGAAGCGGCGGCGAAGGAAGGGGTTGGTCTCCTCGCCACCGGCGACATGGGGATCGGAAACACGACGCCGAGCGCTGCGATCACGGCGATCTTCACCCGGTCTGACGTCGCGGCGGTCACGGGCCGGGGAACCGGAATCGATGATGCGGCGCTTGAGAAAAAGCGGGCCGTGATTCAACAGGCCCTCGACATCAATCGGCCCGATCGGGCGAATCCGATGGAACTCCTCTCCAAAGTCGGGGGGTACGAGATTGCCGGGATTGCGGGGCTCCTCTTGGGGGCTGCCGCGCATCGGCTCCCCGTCGTGATTGACGGATTCATTTCGACCGCCGGGGCCCTCGTCGCGGCGGCGCTGAAGCCTGAGATCAACCCCTTTTTGCTGGCGGCCCATCGCTCGGCCGAGGCAGGCCATCGGATCGCCTTGGCCACACTGGGGCTCGATCCCCTACTTGATTTAAACATGCGGCTGGGAGAGGGAAGCGGGGCCGCGCTCGGGATCAATCTCGTGGAGGCGTCGCTGCGCATCTTAACCGAAATGGCGACCTTCGATGAAGCGGGTATTTCAGAGAAAGGGTGAGAAAGCGGGTGAGAGATTTCTGGACCGCCGTTTCGGTCTTAACGGTTTTCCCCGCGCGTCGAAACCACGCGGCCCCGCTCCCTGCTTCGGTCCACTATTTCCCGGCCGTCGGATTTCTGATAGGATTCGCCTTAATGGGGACGGCGCGGATGCTCCGGCCGCTCCTCCCCCCCGGACCGCTCGCCGCCCTGATCGTTCTCCTCCTGATGGTGATCACCGGGGGGCTGCATCTCGACGGGCTGGCCGATCTCTGCGACGGCTTGGCGGCCGGCGGCGATCGAGCGCGCATTCTCGCCGTGATGAAGGACAGCCGGATCGGCGCCTTCGGGGTCATGGGACTGATTGTTATTTTGCTCTTGAAGTACGCTCTTTTTTATGAGTTGATCGCCCATGGGGCTCTCTATAGCTTCTTGATTATGGGGACGGTGAGCCGTTGGGCGATGGTCCTCGCCGCTTTCGTCGGACGCTACGCGCGGGAGGAGGGGACCGCCAAGCCGTTTATCGGAAAGATCGGCTGGGGAGAGTGTGCCGTCAGCACCGCTCTGGCGCTGATCTTCGCCTGTGCAATCCGGCCGGTTCCGGGGTTCTTGTCTTTCTTAATCGTTTTGCCGGTCCTCTTTTTTTTGAACCGTCTGCTGGAGGCAAAAATCGGCGGCTGGACCGGCGATGCGCTCGGGGCGTTGAATGAAATCAGCGAGGTACTGGTCCTATTTCTCATCGTGGCGATTTCCCCTCTGATCGAAACATGATGGAGATTCTTTCTTAAACCTTTTCCGGAAGGGGGGCATCACATGCGGATTGTCTCATTTCTTCCCAGCGCCACCGAGATGGTCTGTGCGCTCGGCCTGGGAGACCAGTTGGTCGGCATCACGCACGAATGCGATTATCCGGCGGAGGTCCGATCGAAGCCGGTCGTCGTCCGATCGGCGATTGAGATGAAGGGGCTCACCTCGCAGCAGGTCGATGAGGCGGTCAGCCGGATGATGAAAGCGGGGCAGAGCCTCTACGTCGTCGATGAGACCGTTCTAAAAAAACTGGCGCCCGACCTGATCGTCACCCAAGATCTCTGTCAGGTCTGCGCCCCGTCGGGAAATGAGGTCGGCCGGGTGGTGAAGTTTTTATCGGCGCCGCCGAAAATCCTCTGGATGACCCCGAAGAGTTTAGCGGAGATCTTTGAGAACATCCGCGAGCTGGGGGAGGCGACCGGCCGGACCGACGCCGCGTCGGATTTATTGCGGGATCTGAATGCACGGGTCGAAACCATTTCCAGGAAGGCGGCCGGGCTGCCGCGCCGTCCCCGTGTCTTCTGCATGGAGTGGCTCTCGCCCCCTTACAATGCCGGCCATTGGATGCCGGAGCTGGTCGAGCGGGCGGGAGGAATCGATGCGCTGGCGCAGAAGGGAAAAGATTCGACCCGCGTCGCCTGGGAGGAGATCCTCGATTACGATCCGGAGGTATTGGTCCTCTCCCCCTGCGGCTTTAACCTCGAAGAGGTCCTCCGCCAGGTGGCGCTCCTGACCCGCTATCCCGAGTGGGAGCGGCTCTCGGCGGTGCGGGAGGGGCGGGTCTATGCCGTCGATGCCAACAGTTACTTCGCCCGGCCCGGCCCCCGCGTCGTCGACGGCCTGGCGCTGCTCGCCGCGCTGATCCATCCGGAGGAATTCGACTGGCCCGGTCCGAGCGACGCCTATCGGCCGCTCGATCTGGAGCATCTCAGGAGGGTCTCTGTTGGCGCTTGAAAAAAGACCCTTTCCCCGATTGGTGATTGCCGGAACCCACAGCGGCGTCGGAAAGACGACCGTCGTCATGGCGATCACCGCGGCCCTTCGCCGGCGAGGTCTTCGGGTTGCGCCGTTCAAAGTCGGCCCCGATTATCTCGATCCGCTTCAGCACCGGCATCTGGCCGGGAGGCCCTGCCGAAACCTCGACGGCTGGATGCTCTCCCGCGAAGAGAACCTCCGCTCTTTTACCGAAGGATGCGCCGGCGCCGATATCGCCTTGATTGAGGGGATGATGGGGCTGTTCGACGGCCGGGAGACGAAGGGGGAGGAGGCGAGCACCGCCGAGATGGCGAAGTGGCTTTCGGCGCCGGTGCTCTTGGTCGTAGACCCTTCCGGGATGGCCCGCAGCCTCAGTGCGCTCCTCCACGGATTTTGTTCCTTCGATCCGGCGCTGTCGCTCTCCGGGGTTATTTTTAATCGGGCGGGGAGCGAGGGGCACCTGCAATGGCTTCAGACGGTCGCTCAGCCCACTCTGACGTCGTTTGGGGGACTTCCGATAGAAGCGGAAATTAAAATTCCGGAGCGTCCTCTCGGTCTGGTTCATCCCAGCCAATCCGGACGCTCCGACGAGGTGATCGGCCGTCTCGCTGAATTGGCCGGGTCATTCCTCGACCTCGACCGGTTGATTGACCTCGCCCGCGCTGCGCCGCCGATCGAGGTGGCGCCCGAGCGGATGACGCCGACGCCGCGCCGCTGCCGGATCGCCGTCGCCCAAGATGAGGCGTTCCATTTCTATTATCCGGACAACCTGGCATTGCTTGCGTCGGAAGGGGCGGAGCTGGTCTTCTTCTCCCCGATTCATGACGAAGCGCTCCCCGACGCGGCTCACGGCCTCTACCTCGGAGGAGGTTATCCCGAACTCTACGCGGCGCCCCTTTCCGAGAACCGGTCGATGCGGAGCGCGATCAAAGCGTTCGCGGAGGCGGGCGGGCCGGTCTATGCGGAATGCGGCGGGATGATCTATCTCGCCCGCGAGCTCCGTCTCGTTTCCGACGACCGATTTGAGATGGTGGGGCTCCTTCCCGGATCGATCCGGATGGAATCGCGGCTCTCGGCGATCGGATATGTCGAGGTGGAGTTCACGGAGGAGAGCCCGCTCCTCGGCCGGGGCGCGCGGGCGCGGGGGCACGAATTCCACTGCTCCCGATGGGAGGAGGAGCCGCCGGAGGGGGAAGGGGTGAAGCGGGTCTACCGCGTTTTAAAAGAAGGTCCGGCGCGGCGGGAGGGATATCTCTTCCGGAATCTGCTGGCCAGTTACTTCCATCTCCATTTCGGTTCCAATCCCCAAGCGGCCGCGACCTTCGTGGCGTCGTCTGCCCGGTGGAAAGAGGTCCATTCGTTCAAGGCGGCGTGCTGATTTTCTGACGCCGCAGAGGAGGAGAGAGATGCCGAGGATTACGAAAGTCTACACGAAGACCGGCGATGACGGAACGACCGGGCTCGGAAGCCGGCAGCGCGTTCCGAAAGATTCGGCACGGATCGAGGCGTATGGGGCGGTCGATGAGCTCAACTCCCAGATCGGGGCCGCCCTCGCCGCCGGTCTCGATCCGCTCTTGACCGAAATGTTCGCTTCGATTCAGAACGACCTTTTTCATCTCGGCTCCGATCTCTGTATTCCGGAAGAAGAGAAGGCCCGGCTGAAGGTGCCGAAGATCGAGCAGCGCCATGTCGACGCCCTGGAGCGGTCGATCGACCGCCTCTCCGAGAGCCTGCAATCGCTCGCCAACTTTATCCTCCCCGGCGGCGCGCCCGGCGCAGCACAGCTCCATATTGCCCGCACCGTCTGCCGTCGTGCGGAGCGGCGGGTGATCACCCTCCGCCGGAGCGAGCCGGTCGGACCGTTCACCGTTCCCTATCTCAACCGCCTCTCCGACCTCCTCTTCGTGATGGCGCGCTACGAGAACAAACAGAAGGGGATGCCCGATGTCTTGTGGGACAGTCGAGCGTAGGAAAGTATTTCGGAATGCAGATTGCGGAGTATCGATGAAAAAGAGAACCTGGCTTTCTTGGAGCAGCGGGAAGGACAGCGCCTGGTCGCTCTATCGATTAAGGGCGCAGCCGGAGGTCGAAGTGACCGGGTTGATCACGACCGTCAATGCCCGGCACCAACGGGTGGCGATGCATGCGGTCCGGGTGAGCCTCCTTCAGGCGCAGGCTGCGGCGGCGGGACTCCCGCTCCAGATCGTCTCGATTCCCGATCCCTGCAGCAACGAGGCGTATGAAGCGGCGATGCGGACATTGATCGATCAGGCGAAAGAGGCGGGGGTGACCCACGTTGCCTTCGGCGATCTCTTTCTGGAAGAGATTCGGGCCTACCGCGAGCGGCAGCTGGCCGGCACCGGGATTGTGCCGCTCTTTCCCCTCTGGCAGATCCCGACCGACCGCCTTGCTCGCGAGATGATTGCCGGCGGCCTGCGGGCGGTGATCACCTGTGTCGATCCAAGGCATCTTGCTCCATCGTTCGCCGGGCGAACGTTCGATGCGGCGTTTCTGGCCGACCTGCCGAAAGAGGTCGATCCCTGCGGCGAGCGGGGGGAGTTCCATAGCTTTGCGATTGAGGGCCCGATGTTCCGGCAGCCGATCGAGGTTCAGGTCGGCGAGGTGGTCACACGGGACGGGTTCGTCTTCGCCGATTTGCTGCCGGCTACGGAGGAAGCGGTTCGATGAAATGGAGCCTTACCCGCACCCTCGTGCTGATTCTCCTCTTCGTCGATCTTTCATCGGTGCGGGCGGCGGAGACCGGTTCTTCGACCCAGCCGCAGCGGATCGTCTCGTTGACCCTCGGCACCGACGAAATTCTTTTTTCCCTGGTCGACCCGAAGCGGATTGTTGCCGTGACCTATCTCGCGGTCGATCCCGGCGTCTCGCATGTCGTGGAGCAAGCCAAACAGATTCCCAACCATCTTCACCTGAGTGTGGAAGGGGTGATCGCGCTCCATCCCGACCTGGTGCTCGTGGCGACCTACACCGCCGCCGATGTGGTGAAGGCGCTGACCGATGCGAAGCTCCCGGTGATGAAGCTCGCCCTCTTCTCTTCTGTTAAAGGGGTCGAGCAGAACATCCTTGCCGTCGGCCGAGCGGTCGGTGAAGAGGCACGGGCGGAGGAGATCGTCTCCGAGATGCGCCGCCGCCTCCAGCGAATCGTCAGCCGGGTCGGCGCCGCGTCGACGCGGCCCGGGGTCCTCTTCTACAGCCCGACCGGGGTGGTCGCGGGAAAAGAGACGATGTTTGATGAGATGGCGGTGTTGACCGGCGGCCGGAATCGGGCCGCCGAGGCGGGACTGGTCGGACATCAGAAGATTTCGATTGAAACGTTGATCCAGCTCGATCCGGAGATCGTCATCGTCAGCGATTGGAATCCGGAGGAGCCCGACTTCTACCAAAAGCTGATCACCCATCCGGCGCTGGGACATCTCTCGGCGATCCGGAACCGGCGCGTTTACGCCATCCCGGAGAAACATCTCTCGTCGGTGTCCCACTATCTGATCGACGGAATCGAACAGGTCGCCCGGGTGATCCATCCGGAGCGCTTCGATGCTCCGGCGGAGAAGACGGCGCAGCCGGAGGGGGGAGGAAAACGATGACGACCGCCTCTCTTGCCGCCGAGCGCCGCGTTCTCCGTCGCATCCGTCCTGCCGCCGGTTGGCTCTCCCTTCTGGTACTCTTTTTGATCGGCAGCATTCTCGCAGCGACAATGATCGGCGCCGTCTCGGTTCCCTTTCCAATCGTCGTCCGGCTCGTCCTCAATCAGCTCCCGTTCGTCCACTGGACCGGATGGGATCCCTCGCAGGAGATCATCATTACGACGGTCCGGTTCCCGCGGGTGCTGCTGGCGGCGCTGATCGGCGGGGGGCTCGGCATTTCGGGGGCGGCGCTTCAGGGGCTCTTCCGCAACCCGATGGCCGATCCCGGCGTGATCGGCCTTTCGGCCGGCGCGGCGCTCGGTGCCGTGATCTCGCTGACGACCGGAATCGCCTTCCACCATCCGCTGATCCTTCCCGCGTTCGCTTTCGGCGGAGCGTTCGGCACCGTCCTCTTGGTTTATCGGATCGCGACCCGAGACGGAAAGACGCCGGTCACCACCTTTCTCCTCTCCGGGATGGCGGTCGGGATCTTTATGGTCTCGATGCTCTCGCTGATTCTCTCCCGGATCACGTCGGTCGCCGTGGTTGGGGAGATCCTCTTCTGGCTGATGGGGGGGCTCGATGCGCGGGGCTGGATTCATCTGAAGGTGGCGGTCGGTCCGATTTTACTCGGAAGCATCGGACTCCTCTTCTTCGGCCGAGACCTCAATTTGCTGGCGTCGGAAGGGGAAGAGGGGGCGGCGGCGCTCGGGATGAACATCAAGTCGGTTCAGCGGTCTCTTTTGGTCCTCTCCTCCTTGGTGACTGGCGCGGCCGTCGCCTTCACCGGGACGATCGCCTTTGTCGGATTGATCATTCCGCATGTCGTCCGGCTGGTCATTGGGCCCGACCACCGGATTTTGCTGCCGGCCTCTTTTCTCGCCGGGGGGAGTTTTTTGGTCTTCGCCGATCTGCTGGCGCGGGTGGCGATCGCGCCGGAGGAGATGCGGCTCGGGACGATCACGTCGTTGGTCGGCGTTCCCTTTTTCCTTTATCTGCTGCACAAGGGGATTCGGGATGCGAGAGGATAATATGATCGTCGGAATCGACCTCAAAGGGGTTTCCTTCTCAAGGCGGGGCGCGGCTGTCTTAAATGGGATTAATTTTACGGTCGGGCCGCGGGAGTTTGTTGGACTGATCGGGCCCAACGGCGCGGGGAAGTCGACGCTCCTCAAGCTCCTGATGAAGCTCCTGACGCCGACCGCCGGGACGATTCTCCTCGACGGGAGGCCACTCGACCGGTGGAACCAAAAAGAGCTGGCGCGGCGGATCGCCTACCTGCCGCAGAACCCGCAGCCGGAGAGTCCTTTCCCCTGTCGCGAGGCGGTCTCGATGGGACGGTATGCCCACCTCGGACGGTTCGAGCGGGAGAGGACAGCCGACCGTCAGATCGTAGAAGAGGCGATGCGGCTGACGGAGACCGACACGTTCGCCGACCGGCCGATCACCGCGCTCTCCGGCGGCGAGCTGCAGCGGGTGTTGATTGCCAGGACACTGGCGCAAGAGGCGACGACGCTCCTCCTCGATGAGCCGACGGCGAATCTCGACCCGCAGCATCAGCTCGGCCTGATCGACCTGGTTGCCTCGCTGACCGGGAAGGGGATCTCGGTCGTCATGGCGTTGCATGACCTCCATCTGGCGGCGCGTTACTGTCATCGCCTGATTTTGCTGCACCGGGGCGAAGTCGTCGCCGACGGGACGCCTCGCAACGTTTTAACCGAGCCGCATTTGCGGCAGGTCTACGGCATCGAGGCGGAGGTCACCCTCCATCCGACGCTCCATTATCCGGTGGTGACCCCTCTGTCGATCGCGGAGCGGGGGAGGGAATAAGGATGCGAAGCGCACGCCTGTCAGTGATTGTCTCCCTTCTCTTCCACCTGCTCCTCTTGGCCGGACTTTTCTCCATCGCCGGTCGGAGCGGGGGGGGAGAGGAGCGGTTTGAGGTGGAGCTCGTTTCATTCGAGGGGCTCGGCTCGGTCGCTGCCGCGACGGAAGGAAATCCGAGTGGACCGTCTCACCCGTCGGTCCCCCCAGTTGTCCAGAAGAGGTCCCAAGCTCCTGCCCCGCGTCTCAAAAAAACGTCGCCGCCGTCTCCCTCCCCTTCCACAAAGCCGGCAAATTTGGAAAGCGCAGAGGCCGTTTCCGAGCCGCCGCAACCGGAGGAGAAACCGATCCCGCCGGAGACATCGGCGGCATCCGCTCGAACGGATCTGTCCTCTGTACCCGGTGAGACCGCCGCGCAGGCGTCACTAGAGTCGCTACCAACCGTCACGCTCGTCGCCGGGAGAGAGCGCTCCGAAGGGGGATCGACGGGAGAGGGGACTGAAAAAGGGGAGGGGGTCGAACCGGGCTTCCCTGGCGAGGGACCGTTGAAGCCGACCGTCAGCGACGCGCTCCCGGGCGGGATCGACGGCACCGGCGGCGGGGCGGGGCCCCGCTTTATCCTGCCCCGCGCCGACGGCCGATCCCATCCGAAGCCGCGTTATCCCGAGACGGCGCGTGCCGAGGGGAGAGAGGGGACGGCCCTGCTTAAAGTCACCGTCCTCCCGAGCGGCCAGGTCGGCCAGGCGGTGATCGAGCGCTCCTCCGGGCATGTCGATCTTGACCGGGCGGCGGTCGAGGCGGTGATAAAGTGGACCTTTCTCCCCGCGCGGCGCGGCGACAGTCCGGTCGCCGCCGCGGTACGGATCCCGGTGACCTTCTCCCTCGACCATCCCTAGAAGCGCCGTCAACAGGGCTGCTTCCAGCGTTTGACACCTCCTCCCCAGGATGTTAAAATCCACCGCCTGTGTGAAGAAATTTCGGATTGCAGATTAGGACATAAAATATTTGTCCTTGTTTTCACTCCGCAATCCGCAATCGAAAGGGGGTTCCTACGAACGATCGATTCCTAAAAGCCTGCCGGCGTGAGCCGGTCGATTACACGCCGATCTGGCTGATGCGACAGGCCGGCCGTTACATGAAGGAGTTTCGCGAGATTCGGGCGAAGCATTCGCTCCTGACCGTCTGCAAGACGCCGGAGCTCGCCGCCGAGGTGACGCTTCAGCCGATCAAGCGGTTCGACCTCGATGCCTCGATTATTTTTGCCGACATCCTCCTGCCGCTCGAGCCGATGGGGTTGCAGCTCGAATTCGTGAAGGGGGAAGGGCCGGCGATCCACAATCCGGTGAAGGATAAAAAAGGGGTCGAAGCGCTCCGGCCGGTCGTGCCCGAAGAGAGCCTCGGCTATGTGATGGAGGCGATTCGGCAGGTTCGCCGCGAGCTGAAAGTGCCGCTGATCGGATTCGCCGGCGCGCCGTTCACCCTCGCGAGCTACATGATCGAGGGGGGACATTCGCGCAACTATCTCGACACCAAGCGGATGATGTATGGCGCGCCGGAGGTCTGGGATCTCTTGATGACGAAGCTCGTCCGTGTCCTCTCCGACTATCTCATGGCACAGGTGAAAGCCGGCGCCCAGGCGCTTCAGGTTTTTGACAGCTGGATCGGCGCCCTCTCGCCCGACGACTACCGCCGGTTTGTCTTCCCCCACATGAAGGGACTGTTCGCCGCGCTTCAGGGGGCCGGGGTGCCGCTGATCCATTTCGGCACCGGGACGGCGACGTTGCTGGAGCTGCAAAAAGAGGCGGGGGGTGATGTGATCGGGCTCGACTGGCGGGTCAACTTGGACGAAGGGTGGAAGCGGCTCGGTTATGACGTGGCGGTCCAGGGGAACCTCGATCCGGTCGTCCTTTTTGCCCCGATCTCCGAGATCGAAAACCAGGTCGATGCGATCCTCCGCCGCGCGGCGAATCGTCCCGGACACATCTTCAATCTCGGCCATGGGATTCTTCCGGAGACGCCGCTCGAGAGTGTCGACGCGGTGATCGCGCGGGTGCATCAGCAGAGCGCACGGAGGGGGGGACCGGGTAGTCGATGAGCGGCGAGAATGGAAACCGGCTGAAGAAGAGCTCTTCCGATCCGATCGCGGTCTTGTTGATGGCGCATGGCGGGCCCGATTCTCTCGACGATGTCGAGCCGTTCCTCCGGCACATCATGAAGGAGCGGGTCCCTTCCCCCGAGGTGGTCGCGCTGGTCCGGGAGCGCTATCGGCTGATCGGGGGGAAGTCTCCCCTGTTGGAGATCACCCAACAGCAGGCGGCGGCGCTCGAAGCGGCGCTCAACGAGAAAACCCTCCGCTTCAAAGTCTATATCGGGATGCGGCATTGGTCTCCCTTCATCAAAGAGTCGGTGAAGGAGATCGTGGCAGATGCGCCGCGGCATCTCATCGCCGTCAGCCTCGCCCCCCACTACTCGAAGCTGAGCGTCGGCGCCTACATTCAGGCGTTGAAGACGGCGCTCAACGATGCCGGGAGCGATCTGCCGGTGACGCCGGTCGAGAGCTGGCACAATCAGCCGCTGTTGCTCGACGCCTTCGCGAAGAAGGTGAAGGAGGCGCTCGCCGTCTATCCGGAGGCGATCCGGTCGACCGTGCCGGTTCTTTTTACCGCCCACTCCTTGCCGGAGCGGGTTCTCTCCGAGGGAGATCCTTATCCGAAAGAGCTGGAGGGAACGGTTGCCGGGGTGGTGAAGCGGCTCGGCGTGGTGAACAGCCGCTTTGCGTATCAGAGCCGCGGCATGGCGCCGGGGAAGTGGCTGGGACCGGAGGTCGATGAGGTGTTAAACGAGCTTGCCGCCAAAGGGGAAAAAAATCTTTTGATCGTCCCGGTCGGGTTCGTCTGCGACCATGTCGAAATCCTCTATGATATCGACATCCTCTACAAAGAGACCGCCCGGTCGAAGGGAATCGAATTGCGCCGCACCGAATCGCTCAATGCCTCGCCCCTTTTTATCCAAGCGCTCGCCGCGGTCGTCCACACCCACCTGCCCGCGCAAAGCGATTGATCTAAACATCTCTTCCGAACCACCCGTTCAGTCCGAATTACATCCCATAGCGCGCGGCGGTGTTGAAGAAGCCGCGCCAGCGGGTGACCTTTCCGTTTCTGACGGAGAAGAGATGGATCCATTCGCTCTCAAATTCTTTTTTGGTATCGAGCGCCGTCGTCTTTTCCCAGCCGAGGACCGTGACATGCTCGTTCGCCTCGATGAATTCGCGCGGCTCAAAAAGATGGATCTCGTCCACCTTCGGCAGCGCCTCGAAAAAGCCGGCGACCTCTTTGGGGGTTCGGCGCCGTCCGGCATAAGGCAGACTGGGCGAGCCGACGAACTCCCAATCGACGTCATCGGCAATTAGATTCATCATCGCCGGTAAGTCCTTCCGGCCAAACGCCGCGTAGGCTTGCTGAACAATCTCGGTCGCTTTACCCATCGGTATTCTCCTCTCTGCACGGTTCAACGGTCCTCAGATCCCTCTTGTGACCGGGGCGCTTATTTAAATAAAGATCTCCTAAAAATGAAGACTGGTGCCTTTCCTTTTTGTATAAGCTTGTTCCGGAAGGGAAGTCAACGATTAATTTGGAGGAGGTCGGCGAGACGGAGAGGACGCCGATTCTGCACGGATCGGCGCTATGTTTCTTTCTTTTGAAACGAGGTCATCCCCAAAAGAAACGCCGCCATCAATCCATAGGCCGCGGCGGTCACATAAGGCCGCGTCGTCTCGCTCTGCCAGGGAAAGAAGAGCCGTCCGTCGTCGAACGGCGAGTGGATGACGCCGAAGAGGGTGAGCGCGCCGGCGGCGGCGAAGAAGAGGGCGGCACGGAGGAGCCGCCGGTCGATGATCTCGGCGAGTCCTCCCCCCCAGAGAAGCGACGAGACGACGAAGCCGTTGGAGAGAAAGAGGAGGGCCTGATAGCTCTGCGCCGTCTCTCCTTGCAGATCGGCGGCCCGTTTCCCGAGGTGGCCGAGCAGACCGTTCAATTCAATTAAAATCAACGCCGCGATGACCGGGAGAAATGCGAAGGCGACCGCTTTGTAATGTTCCTTCGGGGTGGCGGCGAACGCCTGCGCGGTGATCTCCAATCCGATGAAAATTAAGATCGGCGCCACCGCCGCCTCCGGCAGCAGATCGACCACATTCCCGAGAAAGCCGAAGATTGCCGCACATCCGATAAAGAGCGCCGTCGCCAGCGTATAGCCGGCGCCCCCTCCCATCTCTTTGTAGGCGGGATGGCCGATGTACGGGGTCGTCTGCACCACGCCGCCGCAGAGGCCGCTCATCATCGTCGAGAATCCGCTTGTCCAGAGAATCGCCCGGGTGTCGTATTCATCCCCCGCCGCCGCGGCGCTCTCGGTCACGTCGATTCCGCCGATGATCACGATGATCGCAAAGGGGAGGGCGATCGGAAGGTAGGGAAGGATGTGGGGAAGCCCTTCTAAGAAAGCGAGGGTCGGAAAGGGAAGGGCCCAGGTCGTCGCCTCCGCCGGGACCGAGGGGGCATGTCCCGGTTCGAAAAGACCGGTGACGGTCGAGAGGACGATCCCCAGCATGACCGCGGCAAACGCGGCGGGGATCCGAAAAGGAAACGGGACCTTTCCGACGATGCAGGTGAGGATCACGATGAGCGAGAAGAAACCGACGATTGGGTTTGCGACGATCTTCAGGAGCGGGAGGAAGGCAATTAAGAGGAGCGCCACCCCGGCGATCGGTCCGAGCAGGCCGGCGCGGGGGACGATTCGGCGGAGGGTCGGTCCGAGAAAGGCGCCGGCCGTCTTGGTCGCCCCGACGAGGATCACGACCGCCATCGAGATTTTCCAGGCGAGCATCGCATCGTGTGTCGCAAGATAGGCCGGGCCGATGACGCCGAAGGTGAAGGCGAAGAGGGAGGGGGTATCGATCCCGGGCGGCATCGCGGTGATGTCGCTCCGGCCGGTCCGGCGGGCGAGCCGGATCGCCATGATCGAGAAGATCAGATCACCGACCAGGACGCCGATCGCCGAGCCGGGGATCATCCGGCCGTAGACGATCTCGTGGGGAAATTTGAAGACGCCGATCAGGATCGCCGCCATGATGACGAGCTGCGTCATGTTGTCGACGACGAGGCCGAAGAAGGCGTTCAGGTCACCCGGCCTTAAAAGGAATCTTTCTTTCAGGCTTCGTTGCATCCGAAGGGGCTCCGAGAGGCATTGTTCAAGGGGGGGAGTATACACATTACCCGCTGGGATCACAATCGAATTCCGTCCCCCTCGATCTCTTGCGCCGCTCTTTTCATAGATTGT
Source organism: Candidatus Manganitrophaceae bacterium (assembly GCA_016200325.1). Classification (NCBI taxonomy): domain Bacteria; kingdom Pseudomonadati; phylum Nitrospirota; class Nitrospiria; order Candidatus Troglogloeales; family Candidatus Manganitrophaceae; species Candidatus Manganitrophaceae bacterium. Next base: position 415,159 of record JACQEZ010000019.1, on the reverse strand, counting down.
AAAATAAGAAAGGACGTTTGAATAACGCGGCTTCCGTGAAGAGAAGAAGCGGTCGATGGCCGACCGAGGGAGGGAAGCGTAAGATGCCGGCGAGGAATCAAGATTTACATGGCAATGTCCCCGATAAGGCGGACGTAGCATTGCTGCTGATCGACGTGATCAATGATCTGGAGTTTAAAGAAGGGCGCGCTCTGCTCAAGCGGGCCTTGCCGGTGGCGGAAAAAATCGCCCAACTAAAGAAGCGCGCCAAGCGGGCCGGTCTCCCGGTCGTTTATGTCAACGACAACTTCGGAAAGTGGCGGTCGGACTTCAAGAAGCTGGTTTCCCATTGTCTGAATGATGACGTCTGCGGACGCCCTCTCGTCGAGCGGTTGAAGCCGGAAGAAGACGACTATTTTATCTTGAAGCCGAAAAACTCGGCTTTCTATGCAACCACCCTGAGCGTCCTCCTCGACTATCTTCATGTTAAAACCTTAATCCTCACCGGATTCACCGGGGACAACTGCGTCCTCTTTACCGCCCATGATGCCTACCTGCGCGATTTTTATCTCACGATCCCCTCCGATTGCGTCGCCTCATACAGCGAAAAGGAAAATCGGCAGGCCCTTCGAATGATGAAGCGGCTGCTGAAAGCCGAGGTTTGCCCCTCAAATCAAATCCGCTTCCGTCGGCCCTCTGTGATCGAAGCGTCGCAGAGGCGGAAATCGGCTTGACTAGAGTCCCACCTGGAGAATGATCCTGTTTCCACTGCCGGTTCATTGAATGCCGATCTCGGATGGCCAGGCCCTCTGGGTGGACCCTAAAAGCAATTTACTTTTTGCTTGATTCCTCCTGCTTCCTTATGCAATTTTAAGAGGTCCACTGCGCAAATGATTCTAATGTTATTTCCGGTCGTTCTTTCAGGTCCCCCCTTTCCTCCTCCTGTTCAGATCGACACCCATACAGATCAACGCGAGACGGTCTATCGCCGTTCCGCGACTCACCCAGGGAGGGGTGTCCCATGCGAAGGGGAAAGCAGCATCACGGAGAGCTCTCCTCCCCGATCTTTTTACTCGATCTCTCCAGGGCCCTGGCCGGGACCGGTTTAATCATCCTTTTTGTCCTTTTTTGCGCTCTCCCGCCGCTCCGTGCGGAAGAGGCGCGGCTCTCTTGGGATCCGAGTCCCACGGCGGCTGTGAGGGGCTATCGGGTCTATCATGGGACCGTCTCCGGGAACTATTTTGAGTCGATTAAAATTGAAGATAAAACCGATTATACCTTCTCCGGAATCGCCCCCGGCGTCCACTACTTTTCGGTCACGGCCTACGACCGCTTCGGTGAAAGTGATTTCTCGGACGAAGTTTCTAAAACGATCCTCGGCGCTGTTTCGCCGGTCGCGGATGGATCGGGAGGGACTGATGAAGGGGGCGCGGCGCCCGCCGCGTCGGAAGGAGGGGGAGGGGGCTGTAGCCTCCGCTTCCCACTTCAGGAGGGGGGAAATCTTCTGGATCGGGCCGATCTGTTGCTGATTGTTTTTGCATCCGTTTTCCTTGTGCTAAAGCGGCGCTTACGCGGCGGCCGTCCCCATTCGGCAGACCGCTCTGTGCGAGTTAGATCTGCCGACCGGTGAAGCGCAGAACCCCCTCGGCGCGCCGGAAAGCGGCCCGAAGGAGAGGGAGAGACCCCAATGACGCAAAACCGGCCAAAGAGAACGGTCTCCTTGGCCGGTTCATCACGTAAGACGGTGATACTAATTCAGCAAGCCGAACCGTTGAACCACGATCTGTCCCCGAATCTCCCCGGGAATATATTTGAGGGAGTGGACATTCACATAGGTGAGCCCCCGCAGCAGGGCGCGGACGAGCTCGTCAAACTGGGTCGCTGAGATTCCCTGGCCCGCGGGACCGATGACGTCGGCCGCGGTGATCGTCCCCTGGAGGGTTCCACTGAGCGGACAGGGGGAAACGGAAACACCTGCCGGCGGCGGAACGGGGCTGCTCGGATTTCCGCAGAACCAGATCGAAATCCCTCCATTCGCAAAAATCTGCCCGAAATGAATGTGGGCCATAAAGACATCCGATTCCGTCCCGCTGTAGGTGAGGGTATAGCGAATGGTGGTCCGATCGGCGCTGACCGTCGCCGTAAATCGGCCGGTCCCCGGCGATGAGAGGGCCGGGACCTCGGAGAAGCCGGAGAGCCGGGCCACCAGACTGACCGGCCCGGAGCCGGGAGGGGGGACCAGTAGGCCACTGAGGTCGTCGATGGACAAGGCGGTCCTCGCCTGGAGCAGGATCAGCGCTGCACCCGCGAAGAGGGTGAATAGATATTTTTTCATTGGTTTTCCTCTTTGTGGAGTGATGGGTGTGATCGACGGAGGATCGACTTGGATCACCTTCCGTATCAGACCGACGGTGTGAGGATCGGTCACTCTGAATCGTAGTGGAAATCCACTTGAGGAATCAAGATTATTTTTAGGAGGCGCGCCGGGGACGTTATTATTCCAGCGCGCCGGTTCCCCATCCGAACAGAATACACGGCGGGCGCTTTCGTTGGGAGACGACGCGTATGTTCTGCAGAGCGGCCGGTGGCGCTGAAGGGGCGGCGTGAGGCGCTGATTCATGACGATGCGGTGAGGAAGGCCTATTTAGGAGCGGGATAGTGTCTGTTTAGGATCAGGTGTTTTAGAACGAGGGGTATCCCGCCCCGGCTGTGGGGCGGGATACTATTTGGATAGGACGGAGCGCCCAGTGAGAGGGGTTAAGTCGCCTGGACCGTGCCTAATTCGCCGCCACGTGTCAAAATGGCTTGCGTGCGATATAGGTGAGCGAATCATCTTGCGTCTCGCGCGTGACCCGATCTCCGGTTAAATCAAAAGCGGTGGCATGAGGCAGAAATCCGATTGTTTCAAGTTGTCTTCGTTGGTCGTTGGGTGAAATGTAATAGAGCATCGTTGCATAGTTATGGCATACGTCATTGATCATGGCATATTCCGGTTTTTGTTCTTCATAAGACTTAAATCGAATCCGATTGATCGCGCGCGCGGCGGTATCCATTAAAAACCGGGCCGATCTTGCCGCCAATTTAACAGGATTGTTTGTAAACGAAAACGCTGGAAACTGGAATAACTCTCTGTAGCGCAGATTCTTCCTGTTATAGGTCGAGAAAATAAAGAAGCCACCTGGCGTTAAGAGACGATAGATCTCTTTTAAGATGGCCAATCGGCCGATGTGATCGACCATGCTGACCCCGTTACAAGCAAAAAAAACCAGGGCAAAGGAGCGATCCTGAAATTCGGTCAATGAACGTGCATCCGCATGTTTGAAGCGGACCTCTGGAAATCGTTTACGACAAACGGCGACCATCTCTTCAACATAGTCAATGCCGACATAGTCGGCGCTGATTGCATTGAGTGCTTCGACGGTGCGCCCGCCTCCGACGCCGAGATCGAGAATCGGTTTGCCCTTCACATCGTCGATACAGACATTGAGGGCGGCCTGCTCGGGAGAAGAGAGCGTCTTAAGAAGCGCATAATCAGCGACCGACATGCGCATCGTTTTTTGGTTTATCTCGTCAACGAAGTTCTTTCCCATCCCGTCTCTCCGAAGGAAGAATGAAGCAAATTATACCATATTGGGGTTACATAATAGGTATAAAAAAGGGCCTCCTTTATCACGCCGATGTTTTGTTCGGAGCAAAGCAGAGGAGCGATTTACCTAAAAACAGACCGTGCTGCCCTAAGCAACGGAAGAAAGTGCCGTTGCGGTTCAAGCCGGCGGTCATTTAAGATTCCGAGTCGAACCGCTGTAAGAAGACGAATCGCGGCCGGTCCGTGGACGAAAAACAGCTCCAGCGAGATTGGGGGGAATGGAGCAAGCGAGTTTGACGAATATGCACGAGCACGTCGGGAAAAAGGGCGGCATGGTTATCCGGACGGCGAATTGGATCTGGTTCGCAATCTGGAGATCGAGGGCCGTGGACACAAATGCCAGGAAGCGGGTATGGCGTATTGGATCGCCTCTGATCTGAACGGAACTGGAGGAATTTGTCCGTCTCTATCAGGAGCCGGTCGAGCGTTGAAGTGGGCGAGATCTCCGGTTTGAAACGAAAGCCGGTTTGGGTTACAATCGGAAGTCCTCAATGCGTTGGAAGGGAAGATGGATCAGGCTTCTAAAAAAGTCGTCATCATCGGCGGTGGGATCACCGGGCTTGCGACCGCCTATTTTCTCCAGGAGAAAATCAAGGAGGCGGGGCTCTCGATCGACTGCACATTAATCGAAGTCGAACCCCGTTTCGGCGGGAAGGTGGTGACGGAACGGGTCGATGGATTTGTCATGGAAGGGGGGCCCGATTCGTTCATCACGCAAAAGCCGGGGGCCCTCGATCTCTGTAATCGGTTGGGGCTGACCGATCGGCTGATTCAGACGAATCCAACCGAGAAGGCGATTTTCATTCTTTCGAACGGTAAGCTCTGCCCGATGCCGGAGGGGTTCAACCTGATGGTGCCGGGGCGGGTGATGCCGTTTCTCTGGTCGCCGCTGGTGTCGCCGTTCGGCAAGGCGCGCATGGGGCTCGATCTGATGATTCCGCGGAGGGGGGGCGCCGGGGATGAAAGCATCGCTTCGTTCGTCCGGCGGCGGCTCGGCCAAGAGGCCGTCGACCGATTCGCCGAGCCGATCCTCGCCGGGATCTATGCGGGGGATGCCGAGAAGCTGAGCCTGAGGGCGACCTTCCCCCAGTTCGCTCAGATGGAGCGGGACCATGGCAGCTTGGTCTGGGCGATGTGGATGCGGCGGTGGGAGGCGGCGAAGAAGCTGCCGAGAAAGAGTGACTGGAGCCTCTTCGTTTCCCTTCGCGAGGGGCTCTCCAGCCTGATCGACGCGGTCCGGTCGAAACTCGATCGGGTGACGTTGCTCTCTGGTCGAAAGGTCATCGGCGTCCGCCCGCATCCCAATCCACCCAACCCAATAGACGGCCGGTATGAGATCTCCCTCGACGGCGAGCAGCTCCTGGCTGATGCGGTGGTCATCACGACGAAAACACACACGGCGGCCGATTGGATCGACGGATGGGACGCGGCGCTGGCGAAGCGGCTTCGGGAGAATGAATATGTCTCAACGGCGACCGTCTCGCTGGGGTTTCGAAAGGCCGACGTCCGGCATCCGCTCAATGGCTTCGGGGTGGTCATCCCACGGCGGGAGAAGCGAAAGATCATGGCGATGACCTGGACCTCCACCAAGTTCCCCGGCCGCGCGCCGGAAGGGCATATCTTGATCCGGTCATTTGTCGGGGGAGCGCATCAAGAGGGGTTCGTTCATCTCGACGACGCCGCGCTGATCTCCACCGTCCGAGAGGAACTCCGGACGATTTTAAAGATCGACGCCGCGCCGGTCGTGTCCCGCGTCTTCCGCTGGATCAAAGCGAACCCGCAATACAACGTCGGCCATCTCGATTGGGTCGATGCGGTCGAAAAGGAGACGGCAAAGCATCCGGGGTTCTTCCTCGCCGGCGCGGCCTACCGGGGGGTCGGCCTCCCCGACTGCATCCACCAGGGGAGGGAGACGGCGGAGAAGATCAGCCGGCTTCTCTCGTCCAAATAGAAATTCGCCTTACGGTTTCCGAATCTGTTCGAAGCTTTTGCCGATCCCGGCTTCGGTCATGAGCCCGCCGATCACCCGCTCTCGAATAATCCCGTCCGCGTCGATAAAGAAACTGACCGGCAGACTGATCACGCCGTACCGTTCGGCAATTGCCACCTTCCGATCGACGAGGGTCGGAAAGGGAAAGCCCATCTTTTTTGCGAAGGTCTCCGCCTCTTCCCTCTTTTCTCCAAAATTGACCGCCAGAACCGCGAGCCCCTCTCTTTTGTGTTTTTCATATGCCGCTTCGATCTCGGGGAGTTCCTTCTTGCACGGCTCGCACCAGGTGGCCCAGAAGGTGAGGAGAAGAACCTTCCCCCGATAGTCGGAGAGGCGGACCGATTGGCCTTCGGTCGTGATGGCCTGGAAATCCGACGCCGGCCCGCCGATTTGCGGCGGCTTGCTTCCCATTCCGGTGAGGATTCCTCCAAAGAGGAGCAGGGTCGCAAAGAGGGCGATTCCTCTGGGAGAGAAATGGGGAGGAGCCGAAGCCCCTCCCTTTTTTTGTTGATCATTCTTCATCTGCTTATTTTGCATATTTTGCATTGGAACCTCTGTTAATGCGAAAGATCCCCTTCCATCGAAAAAACCAGAAGGCTGGTCGGCGTTCCGCCGACTTGGACGGTATTGATCGCCGTATCGGTCTTTGCATCGATCACCGACACCGTTCCGTCGGTCCGGTTCGTGGCGAAAAGATGTTCCGCCGTTCCGTCGTGCTCCTGCAGTCCGATCACCCTCCCGGCGGTCGTCGACCCGATCCCGATTTCTTTTATCAGGGTCAGCGTCGGGAGTGCCGTGGTATCAAAGACCTGAACGACATTGCTCTTCTGACTTGCCTTCTGAGCGGTGTTTCCGGAAGCGGCGGAAGCGACATAAAGCTTCGCTCCATCCGATGTAAAAGCAAGGTCGCCGGGGGAGACGTCGGGAAGGTTCGTGATCGTAACGCTGTTGTCGGCGACGTTGATGACCGCCAGGTTTCCGGTGATGCGGGCTGGATCGGATTGTGTATCGGTCCCTCGAACGACAATGAACCGGGCATCCGGGGTGATGTGGGTCGCGCTGGCCGGGCCGATGTTCACGGTTGCCTCGATCGCGAGGGTGGCCGGGTCGATGACGTTCTCCGTGCCGTACGACTCGTTGTTGTTGTAGAGCTTTCCGCTGACCGGGGAGAAGAACATCCCATGCGGCCCGGCGTTGTTGGAGGTGGCCGGGTTGCTGTCGCAGGCCGGTTTGCCTTGGGCCGCCTCTCCCGCCGAATCGCAGAGGTCGATCGTCCCTATCACGGTGAGATAGGTCGGTGAGGCCGGATCGTTGTCGATCACTGAAATCGTCCCCTCTTTGATGCTGCTGACGAACGCGCGGAGGGGAACGGTCGGTGCGGCCGAGGTCGGGTAACTGAAGGCCGCCTTATGATGTCCCTTTCCAATACAGATTGTTTTGAGGACCTCTCCGGCATTGCCCGTTTCATCTCCCCCTTCGTCATGGTTCTGAATGACGGAGACCGATCCGGCTTGGGCCGTGTTGCAGGCGGAGGTGACGGTATCGATCCCGGTGCTCGGGTCTGCATCGTTCAATACCCAGATCCGGGTTCCATCGGGAGACTCCCGGTAGATATGAACCGGCCGTTGTCCGACGGCGATAAATTTTTTGAAGACGGCCGTCGCCCCGACCGGGTCGAGTGCGGCGGTCTGGTTGGTGCTTCCCATGTTGACGAAAATGTGGTTCCGCGTTGAGCTCGCCATGTCGCCGACGCTGGAGAAGAGATCGATCGTCTCGGCGATTGGATTTCCGTCGCTCCCCTGCTCGATGACCGACACCTTTCCGTTCGTATTCCCGACGAAGATCCGGGCTTCCACCCCCGGAGGGGCGCCGGTTTTGGAGAGGCCGGCCGGGGGGCCCGATTGGCCGCTGCAGCCGGCGAGTGCCGCCAGGACAAAGAGGGAAAGGACGATTGAGGATTTTAATAAATTATTTCTCGACGTCATGATGTCTCCTCCAAAGAACTTCAGGTTAAAATACATGCGACACCCCGAAGATCAAGCCATACCGCGGCACCAGGTTCGCCTCGTTGACATATTGATAGATCGGCAATTGCACGTGGGCATACAGGGCGGTGTTCGGCGAGGCCTGTACCCGAGCCCCCGGCGTGATGTAGATCCACCGTCCCCCGGTGTTTGAGACGGTCTGGCCTTTATAGTCATCGTGCGGCGCCTGGCGCGCGTTTACCTGAAGGCTGGTCACAATTTTCTCGGTCAATCGATAGCTCGCCCCGGCATTGACGATCCAGGTGCTGCCGAGCTGATAGTCGAGCGGATTCTCGGTCGTGTATTGATAAGAGGTCGAGACGAATCCATCGAGCTCGTGGGGAAGGATCTGATAGCTGTAATAGAGCGACGCCAGCCCATCCCAGGAGCCCGATCCCGGCATCAGCGTCGGCTCGCCGATCGCCCCTTCCGGGTCGAGCAGCTTGTATTCGCCGGTCGGGAATTTGATCCCGACGCCGCCGACGAGCAGATGGCGGGTGCTGACCAGAAGCGCATATTTCCCGAGCAGCCGGATATCTCCGAACCCGCTCGTCCCGCCGGTATTGCTGAAGGTGCCGTCGTCGATGTGCTCATGGCGGCGGTCGTTGAAGAAGGGGACCGCCAGGGTGAGGGCCGATTTTGTCGTGACCCCCACGGTGACATCGAGCTGCATCAGCTCGTTGTTGGTCCGGATCTCCTGGTGATGATTCGGAAGGATCAGGCCGTTCTCAAAATCGATCGCCGGCACACTGGCGACATCGGACGAATGGCTTCCTTTGTGAACCTGGTCTTGAGGGATCCAGCGATACGATAAGTCCATCGTGATGCCGCCCGGCTCCGCGATGCCCTCTTGGGTGCCGGTCACGAGAAAACAATTGGCCGATCCGCAGCTCGCCAGGGCGGGCTTCGCCCCCGGCGAGGGGATCAGGGTGATGAGAAGCGCAAGGAACGCACTACAGATAAATATCCGACGCATGAAAACTCCTTTCATCCGGTTCTGGTCATAAGGTGGCCCGAGGCGCAGCGGTGTCGTATCGGCCGCGCGCCTGGCGGGATCAAAGAGCAATCATTAGAGGGGAAAGGGTGGGGGAGGCCGGATCGTGTAGGCGAAAAAGGAATGCGGTCGAAGCGGTTCCTCCGATTCGACCGTCCGATCTTCAGCCGTGGGGATCGACCGGTGGTCGAGCGCTTGCTCCGCCGTCGGGACGAAGGCCGACGCGGCGCAGATCCAGCTGCAGAGAAACGAGGCGTGCCGCTTGGCGTGGCCCGCATGTTCCCCGTGGCTGAGAAGATGCCCCTCTGCCCGGACGGTGATCAGCCCGGTCGAAAAGAGATAAATCAGCACGAAGAAAAGCGCCGTCTGTTTTGTCCAAACCCGAAGCAGGGTGTTCATCGGTTCGATTCAATCGAATGCGCGCGACATCGCCCGCGCGGGGCAATCGGCGCAGTGATCCAGAGAGAGCCGCCTTACTTAAGAAGCAGGCCGCCCGCTGACACGGAGAGCGATGAGAGGGGCGGGGCGCGGCTCTGGAGCCGAAGGGGGATCGATCGAGGGGAGAGACCCTTCCCCAGGGCGACCGACATCCCGATGAAAAGAAGGAAGAGGGTCAGGGTGAGATTTTGAGGCCGCGCCGCAACGCTGCTGCTCGCGCAGGCGAGAAGACAGGAAGCGGTATGCGAGACCGTCCGGCCGTGATGATGGGTCTGGCCGGTTGGAGAATCAAAGGAGCAGAGGGTTCCGAGAAATAACGCGCTGAAATAGAAGATGGCAAGAAAAAGCAGGGTGATCTTTTTAGAACGAGGGGGAAACATGCCCCGTTTTATAAACCGATTTTTTCCTCTTGTCAAGCTTTTCCACTGCCGGGTGGAAGGAAATCGATTGGATCCCAATCAGGACGATCCAGTCGCGGGATAGCCGGTGATCTGGAAAGCCGTGATCTGGAAAGAGGCCGGTCCGAAGAGAGAAGACCGGACCTCCCGCACGAGGCCCGGTCTTCTTCGCCAGTTGAGTTTAAGGGCTCTTCAGCTGGATATCGTACGACCCGAACAGCCCGGCCGAAGGGGGGGCGATCGGGGAGTGTTTGACATGTGCATGGAGCGTGGCCGCAGGGGCCGTAAATGAAATCGCGGAAGAGAGGGTCAGCTTGTCGTTCGGCGGACAGGCGCTCCCGCTCTGCCCGTTGTCTCCGACCGGGGTGGCGGTATCACAGCTCTGATCGTCGGCGCCATTTCGGTTGTCGTTCTGTAATCCGGAAATGGGGTTCTCCGACGCATCGGTGATCACCAAGAAGGTATCGGCGGCGTTGGTCAAATTCAGTGTCTCCACTGTGTAGTGCTGATTGAGGGTCAGGCCATTGAGCGGAATAACATCTTCATCCGCCGTCGGATCGGTGTCGCTCTTATAAAGGGTGTGATGTTGCGCCGCCCCATCGGGCATTAAGGCCGAGGGGGCCGGGTCGGCCGTGAACTCGATTTTGCGCGCTTGCAGAATCGACTGCAAACCGGGTGCATCGCCCGGATCGAGCCCTTTAAACGTCAGCCAGAAAAACTCCATCGTCGCCGGCGAGAGGGGAGGGAGCTGAAGGATCGTCTGCCAGACCGGGGTGAAGCCGAGTTGAAGGGGATCGTCATCGTTTGCGGGGGCATCAAAGATATCCCAGAGGACTTTGGCGTTGGAGAGCTCATGGGTGTCGTAGACGGCGAGGGTCGGAAGGGTCGGAGGGGCCAACAGCTGAGGAGAGGTGAGCCCTTCGAGCTCGAAGGAAAAAACGCTCTGGCCGAAGGTGTCGACATAGAGCGGGTTGTTGCGGGCGGCGCTGGAGAAGAAATTTCCCCACCCTTCGGAGAAGCTCAGCCGGATATCTTGCGCATTGTCGGTGATGACATGCGAGCCGCCGGGAGAGTTGTCGTGAGAGAACTGGGCGACAGCGAAGTGGCCGTACTCATGCGCGATCACCGAGTCGTCATATTCGTCGGTGTCCTTGTCCGAGGTTCCCCCGCCTAAGATATAGATGACGTTTTGTTGGTTGTCGTAAAAGGTGCCGGTGGACCCCCCCGGCTCCCAATAGGCGGTCAGCAGCGGCGGAACGCAGGGGGAGGCGGTCGGGGGATGGTTCGGGCGATTGCAAGGGCCGGCGCTCTGGATTAATTCGCTTGCTTTTGAAAAAACATCGAGGCTGTTGAACGCCCCGCCGATCCGGGACGCGGCGGAGGCGAGGATCTGAACGCCGGTAAAGGCGCTTCCGGCGCCGTCGTCCATCGACGCGGAAGAGACGCCGAAAAGGGCGCGCTCGTCCGGATTGTTCCGGATCTCGATCTTGGTCGCGCTGCTTGGATCGGTCATGGAGAGGACCTGGAGATAAATTCCCCCCCGCCGCGCGGAGTTGTCGAGTCCGGAAAAAGAGAAGGTTCCATCCTGGCCGGTGGCGCCGGTGGCGAGCGTGGCAAAACCGTCGATGGCGATCAGGTTCACGACGGCGCCGCGAATCGGGGTCGGAGTGCGCGCACCGGTAAAGCCGTTCTGGTCGAACGGCTTGTCTTCATATTGGGCCGTGCCGGAGAGGGTCAGGTTCGACGCGCCCCGGGCGGCATTGACCACCCCGAGGTCAGCGTTCCCGGTGAATGTTCCGGAAGCGGCGACGATCGTGGCGACCCCGACGCCCCGGCCGGTGGCAAGCCCATTGGAATCGATCGTCGCAATATTCGGATCGAGCGATTGCCAGGAGAAGGTGACGTCGCCGATCGTGTTTCCGGAAGCGTTCCGCGCGGTCGCGGAGAACTGTATTGTTTGGCCGGGGGAGAGATTCGCCTGCTGGGGGGTGACCTCAATTTGCGCAATCGCGCCGCCGCCGCTTCCCCCCTTGCCTCCCCCGCAGGCGGAGAGGAGCAGCGCGAAACCGAGTAGAATTCGAAAACGAATCTGAATGTGCATGAGATTACTCTCCTTTATATTCGAGGATGCTCTCTTTTCCTTGTTTTCTTTTAACGGAAGGGGGCGGCGACGGCGTCTGGCCCTGTGCCCCATTGAGGATAAGGGTGCTTCTCTCAACGAACGTGCCGGAAGGATCGAGGTGGACGATCGCCTTTCCGGTCACCTTGCGCGGCGTGTTGCCCCCCGGGTTTTGGAGGACGAATTCGATCCGATGCGTCTCCCCTTTTTTGAGCGGCCCTTCCCAGGTCGGCGCCTCCGTCGTTAAAGAGAGGCCGGGGGGAAGCTCGATCGAAAGCTCCACCCGTCCGACATCGACGTTGGCCGTGGCGACGAGCGCAATGGGGATCCCCCCTTCCGAAGCTTCTCCCTGCTGAAGGAAAAGCCCGAGCGGCGGCCGAGGCTTCACCGCCCCGGCGGGAGAAGCGACGGCGAGAAAGAGTAAGGTACCCAATATCAAAAATAGAACGTTCCGTTTCATCACTGCTTCCCTCCCTCTATCTAAACGTAAAATGGTTTAACGGTCGTCCTCATTCAGGAAGCGGCCGTATGCGCCTCTCGTCCCGACCGAAAGGGCCAGGAGAAGCCCGAATGCGCAGACGATCGACGCCCCCGTCGGCAAATCGAATGTGACCGACGCCGCGATTCCGAGGAGACTTGCTGCAATTCCGAGTCCCCAGCCGATCCAGAGTCGCTGAGCAATCGTTTCCGCAAAGAGAATCGAGATAACCGCCGGGACAATGAGATAAGCAAAGACCAGCAGCACGCCGGCGAGCGAGACCGAGCTCGTCACCACGATTCCAAACGTCATATAGAATAAAAAATCCCAAAGGCGCAGCCGGTACCCTTTGTGGATCGCCTCCTCGGGATGGAATGAGACGAGGAGAAAGGGCTGTCGTAAAATCCAGTGGAAGAGGCCGACCGCGCTATAAAGGAGGGCTGTTTTCATGACCTGCGCCGGAGTCACTGTGAGTATATCACCGACGAGAAGGGCGCGGATATGTTCTGCACCGCCGGGGGCGCGGTCCAGGACGATGATCGCGGCGGCGGCCGAGACGGCATAGGTAATCCCAATGATCGCCTCTTGCGGGACCCGCTCCTTTCGGGAGCGGGAAAGGGAGAAGAAGGCGGCGCCGATAAAGGTCATCCCCAGAGAGGCCCAGTAGGCGGCGGGGTCATGGAGGTCGTGACCGAAAAGAACCGCCAGCGTTGCGCCGAGCGCCGCCATTTGCGCCAAGGCGAGATCGACGAAGATGACCCCGCGTCGAATGACATGGATGCCGAGATAGGTATGAATCCCGGTCAAAATGAGAGAGACAACAAAAGGCCAAAGGAGAAAAGAGATCACCCTGTATTCCTTAATATACAAATAGAGATCGGTCGAGGCAGGCGCGCTACCTCACTATTATAGACGATTGGGTGAAACTGTCGATCAGAATCGATGGCTCTCTGCCGAGGCGATTCTCGCGGATGGAAGGCGCGCCGGCACCGACGCCGCCCCTTCCGCCGATCATGGCTTCTTCTCTGCTTTCATCAATGTGTCGGCCAGTCGGTCGATATCCTGATCGAATAAGTCAAAGTAGCTGTTGATCCCCGCCTCCGGCGCGACCGAAGGAGGAAGGACCAACACCGGAATGCCGGTTTTCTGCGCCAGGAACCTCGGCGCCTGCTCGCTGAAGTAAGGCTCCATGAGGATGACTTTGGGCTTCTCCCGCGTGATCAGATCGACCAGCGCTTCCAGATGTCCCGGGGAGGGGGGAATTCCCGGCTTCGGTTCGACATGGCCGACGACAATCAAGCCGAATCGCTCCGCAAAGTAGGGCCAGCTGTCATGGTAGGTGATAATCTTCGTTCCGCGATAGGGAGCGAGCTTCTCCATCCACTTGGTCATTTTCTGATCGAGATGTTGATTGAACGCAGTCTGATTTTTCCGGTATTGATCGCACGAGCGGCTGTCGAGGCGGCAGAGGGTGGCGGCGACCTGCTCCCCGACGACCTTTCCGTTTTCCGGGTCGAGCATGTAATGCGGATTTCCCAAAGGATGAACGTCCCCCTGGGAGCGTTCGACCGGCCGGGTCGGAATCTGCAGGAGGTTCACGCCGGTGGCGGCGACGATCCGGCCGGGGGCGCCGGTTTGGATTTTCCCGTTTCGTGAATTCTCCAAGAGCGGGGGGAGCCAGCCGACCTCCAGATCGGCCCCGCCGTCGATCAAGAGATCGGCCTGATTGAGCAGACGGATAAAGCTCGGTTTGGCGTCAATAAAATGGGGATCTTGTATTCCCTTTGCCAGACTGGAGACCTCGACCCGGTCTCCGCCGATTTCTCTGGCGACGGCGGCGAAATCGGGGGTCGTCGTGACGATCTTTGTTTTTGCCTCCGCCCCGAAAGCGAAGAGAAGGACCGAGAGGAAGCTGATCGATAGGGTGACCCTGCGGGATGATCGTTTTTTCATTTTAAATACTCCTAAAATTTGTGGGCCCCATGCTCGCCGATTAAGAACTCCCATTGGAGAAAAACGGAGTGAACGACTTTGTCCCGGCTTTGAATTTCATCCCGGTTGTACTGCAGCCGCCACTTCGAGAACTCGCTCGGATAAAATGAGACATCGGGAGAAACACGAAACCGGCGATCGCGCAAAGGATCGAGCGCCGGATCGCCTCCGGCTCCGGCGACATAGTCGAGCCTAAAACCGGCGACCCACTGCCGTTTGAATCCCCAGAGGAGCTGGGTATACCCTCCCCGGTCGCGCAGTATTTGCTTCGGAAGCGGAGCGGAGGGGTCGTCGACCGGACCGGCTTCATACCGGCGCGCCATCACCTCCGTCTGCCAAGCGACGAACGGCCAGCCCGATTCGGCGCGCAACGGCTTCCACTTGTAGAAAAAATCAGCGCCGACAATCGACGTTCGGGTATCGGTGCCGCTGGCGTTCGGACCAAAAGCGCCGGAGATCCCGAGGACGATGGTTTGCGTGTCGGTCAGGTCGGCCGAGCCGACCAGCCTCGGAATAATAAGAAGGTCGGTGAGATGCGCGACCGGGCGATCAACCAGGGTTCGCCCGAAAAGAACGTCGCCCGGCCTGTTTCTAAAGCTGAAGCCGGTCTCGCCGGTGCCGTTTTGAACCGCGACGATTGCTTCGGAATAGATCGGAAGGGGAAAGAGGTAGGAGATCTGAATACCGGGTCCCCGTAGCCCATCGGGTCCGAGGAAGCGGCCGTTGACCAAGGGCTGATCGGCAAAATCCCAGGCATGCGGATGGGTCGGGTTCAGCCGTCCGAATGGGCTGAAGAACTGTCCCGCTTTGACCTGAAGGTTCCACGGAAGGGAGGTGGTGGTGAGATAGGCCTCTTCCAGTTCTACGAAGCTCTCCCCATTTCGGTCGAGTTGATAAACGATGTTCGCATTCCCGGTGAAATAGGGATCGACCGCCGAGCTGAGCGTCAGCTCGACATTTTGAACGGTGACGCCCCGTTGGTTCGGATCGTGTCCCCCGGTCTCGATGTTTTGAAGATCGGGCTCCGAAGAGGCTGCTGCGGCGAAGAGGCCGTCCAATGAAATCTTCGGATTCATCAGGGAGGAACCCGCCGCCCCTCTTCCTTGGAACGGGGCCGGTTTTTGCGCCGACAGAGAAGCGGCGCTCTCCATCTGACCTCGGAGTTCGTTGACTTCACTCTTCAGAGAATGGACTTGGTCTTTCAGCTCTTTTAATTCTTGTTGAGTCGGATCGCCCTTTTGGCGTTGATCCGCGTCCTGCTCCTCAGCACTGACCTGAGAGAGGTCCAAAGCGATGAGAGAGAGGAGAATGACAAGGAAAGTGAAACGCATGAAGTGCCCTCCTCCAGAGGTTCAAAGACAAGTCCGAGCCGCTCTCCTCCCCTTTTAGGCAGGAGGCGCCGGATTGTAAATGAACTGCTTTGAAAAACGATTAGCAGGTCGAGAGGGAGAGGCGTGGCGGACCCCGTTTGAAGGGATCGCTCCAGAGGAGGGTTTTTACCAGCAGAAGCGCAGGGCTTCTGTCGATGTCGAAAAGCAGCGTGGAAAGCACAACGAGAAAAAAGAAGAGCGCGGCTTGCAGGCCGAGGTGGATCCACTGGCCGATGCTGCAGCCGTGCGCACCGTCGAGCTCATTGGCGGCGTATGCATGAAACAAGGAGAAGATGGAGAAGAGAAGGAAATAGAGAAGGAGCAGCGTGATGCCGACGGTCCGCCACCGGCGTCGCGATTTGCGATGTGAAAAGGGAAGGAGGAGGTTCAACATGGGCCCAGTATAGTTTTCCGGCATCTTCATGTCAAGAATTCATGTGCGCCGGGGAGAGGTTCACCCTGGCGGGGACGATTCGGGGGCGCGTTTATCGGGCATGATCGACGATCCACCGTTCGATTCGGGTGATCATCTTCTCAAAGTCTTCCGGGTTGGAGAACTCATGGTTGGCGCCGGCGATCGCTTCCATCTCCCGTTGGTCGTTGACCAAGCGGAGCGTGTCGAAGAGGCGAAGGCTCTGGTCGAAGGGGACATATTCGTCGGCCTCTCCATGGATGACCAAGGTCGGGCTTTGGATCAGAGCCGCCGCGCGGTAGGTGTTGTACTTCAAGAGGTCTTCATAGAACGAATATTCCAGCCGAGCCTTTCCGTTCGGGGTGGCGATGGCGAGGAGTCCGCTCTCTTTCCAGTGGTTCATGCCGGTCTCGCCGAGGTGTGTCTGCCAGATCGGCGGGTAATCCGAGACGGGACATTTGAAGGCGACGGAGAAGAACTCCGGATGTTTCGCGGCGGTGTGGATGGCGATCAAACCGCCGAAGCTCGATCCGACGAGGGCGATCTGGCTGTAGCCCTTCTCCCGCAGCCAGCCGAGCATCGCTTCGGTCTGGTCTAAACAATGGGTCAAGGTCAGCCGCGCGAAGGGGCCGTCGCTTTCGCCGTGACCAAAAAGGTCGAACCGGCAGGCGGCGATTTTCTTTGAGAGCAGGCGGGGGGTGAGGGTCCGGTTGGTTCCGCTCTCCTTCCCCGACATGAAGCCGTGGCAGAGGAGGACCGCCTGCGCGGTCGGCCGGTCCGGAGCGGCGAGAACCACCGATGTTTTATGCCCCGGAATCAATTCTAAGGTCGATTTTTCTTCCATGGGTCCCCTCGTGAATAGGGCGAAATGTGCGAGATATGAAAATGAGGATACTGGTTTCCCGTTTCGATTGCAAGGGACGATTACCCCGCCGCTCGCGCACACCGCCGCCCGCGCGTCGGGGGCGCCGCCGTCCGTTCTTCGACGGAGGTATTTTCATCCTGATATCCCTTTTCGGATTCTCATTTTTATCCCTCCCACCTCTTGACACCTCCTCGCGCCCCCTCCATAATACAGGCGGTTGCATTAAGAGAGGATGGATCGATGAATCGAATGCCGGAGTGGGTCCACAAAGTGGGAGCCGGCGAGAAGGCGGCGCAAGACCTGACGTATGAAGAGGCGCGCGAGGCGGCCCAGCTCCTCCTCTCCGGAGAGGCGACCCCGGCTCAGGCGGGCGGGCTGCTGGTGGCGATGCGGGTAAAAGGAGAGACCGACGACGAGATGCGCGCCTTCACCGAGGTCTGCCGGAGCTACAATAAGCCGATGATGCTCCGCCCCGGAGTATCCCCCTTGGATATCCCGGTCTATGCCGGAAAGAAGAGCTTCTTTCATGCGGTGATTCCGGCCGCCTT
This sequence comes from Candidatus Manganitrophaceae bacterium, assembly GCA_016200325.1. Taxonomy (NCBI): domain Bacteria; kingdom Pseudomonadati; phylum Nitrospirota; class Nitrospiria; order Candidatus Troglogloeales; family Candidatus Manganitrophaceae; species Candidatus Manganitrophaceae bacterium. The sequence goes on along the minus strand of JACQEZ010000019.1, from coordinate 397,906 downwards.
TCTGATCGCCGCGTGCGGGCGTCCGGTGCTGCTTCATGGTTTTTCGGAGACGCCGGGGCGGATCGGCGCGGCGGAGGTGTTGCGGGCGCTCGGGATCTGCATCGATTTTACCCCGCAGGAGGGGGCGACGATCCTCGAGCGGCACGGCTTTCTTTATCTCGACGTGGCCCGGTTCAATCCGCCGCTTCACCGCTTTCAGCTTTTGCGAAACGAGCTCGGGGTCCGGACCCTTTTTAATGCGGTTGCACGAATAGTCGATCCGGCCGAATCGGGCTGCCACCTCATCGGAATCTCGCATCCCCCTTATTTCGAAAAGACCTTGTCGGCCCTCCGGCGGTTCGGCAGCCGCCGGGTCTTGATCATCCGGGGGGTGGAGGGGGGTCCGGAGCCGTCGATCGCGGCCGAGACGAAGGGCTATTTGATGGTGGACGGGGAGGAGAAGCCCGTTTCGATCTCGCCGTCCCAGATCGGAAAGGCCCCGGCGCGCCGGGCCGATATCCCGGGGGGAGATGCTGCGGCACAGGCCGATCTGATCGAGAGGATCCTCTCCGGCCGGGCGGCCGGTCCGGCGCGGGAGTGGACGGTGTTGGCCGCCGCCGCCGGCTTGGTGGCGTCGGGAGCGGTCTCCGATTTTTCAGAGGGAGGACGGCGCGCGGAGCGCGCCCTTGATGAAGGGGCCGGGATGGCTCATCTCAAGGAGAGCCGAGCGGCGTGATCGGTGGAGAGACCAGACCGGATCCGAGAGAAGAGACGATCATTCTTCTGGGGCACGGCAGCCGGGATGTCGCTGCGATCGAAGAATTCGAGCGGTTTATTAACCTCTTCAAGGCGCATTCCGGTTTTCCGAGGGTGAAGGCCGGCTATTTGGAGTTGACGGCGCCGTCGATCTCCGAGGCGATCGATGCGGCGGTGGCGGAGGGGGCGAAGCGGATCTGGACCTATCCGCTGTTCCTCTTCCCCGGCCGGCATATGCTGAACGATCTTCCCCGCCTGCTGACGGAGGCGCGAGGGCGTCACCGTGAGGTCCCGATCCATTTCGGCGAAGCGATGCACCGGCATCCGAAGCTGCTGGAGCTGGCACGGCTTCGGATCGGGCCGCTCGCTTCGGAGGGGGGGCGGAGCGCCTTGCTGCTGGTGGCCAACGGCGGGAGCGAGCCGGGACGGATCGAGGCGGTGGAGCGTTTTGCGGCCAAGCTCCGGCCGGCGTTCCCCGGCGTGCAGCTCCTCTCCTGTTTCGCCGAGATCGCCTGGCCTTCCCTGTCCGATGCGTTCGATCAGTGTGCGGCGATGGGGAAACGGTCGATCGTCGTCTTCCCCTGTTTTCTCTTCACGGGGCGGATTTTACAAGGGGTTTATCTAAAAATGGAGAAACTCAAGGAACGCCATCCGGGGCTTTCGGTCCGTGTGGCGGAGTACTTCGGCGCCCACCCGCTGTTGGCGGAGATCGTTTGGGAGGGGATCCACCAGGCGAGAGAGGTGGCGGGGGGCCCGGGGTTGAAGGCAAAGAAGTTAACGGAGGAAGGATGAACCTACGAAAGCGGATATTGACCGGAGATCGGCCGACCGGCCGGCTTCATCTCGGACATTACGTCGGCTCGCTCATCAACCGGGTGAAGCTTCAGGAGGAATATGAGACCTATATCTTGATCGCCGACGTTCAGGCGCTGACCGACCATTTCGAGCATCCGGAGATTCTACAGCAGAATATCCGAGAGGTGACCAAAGATTACCTGGCGGTCGGGATCGATCCGGCGAAAAGCACGATCCTGATCCAGTCGATGATTCCGGAGATCGCCGAACTCGCGATCTATTATCTCAACCTCGTCACCGTCGCCCGGCTGCAGCGCAATCCGACGGTGAAAGACGAAATGCAGCAGAAAGGATTCGAGCAGAACCTGCCGGCGGGGTTTTTGGTCTATCCGGTGCATCAGGCCGCCGACATTACGATCTTCAATGCCGACCTTGTTCCGGTCGGCAAGGATCAGCTCCCGATGATCGAGCAGACGGTCGAAATCGTCCGCCGCTTTAACATCCTCTATGCGCCCGACGCGCCGGTGTTGGTCGAGCCGCAGGCGAGAGTGGGAGAGTTTGCCCGCCTCCCCGGGATCGACGGCCAGGCGAAGATGAGCAAGAGCTTGGGCAATGCGATCTATCTGGCCGACGATGCTAAAACGGTCGAGGCAAAAGTGATGCGGATGTACACCGATCCGACCCGGCTTCGCGCGACCGATCCGGGACACATTGAAGGCAATCCGGTCTTCGTCTATCATGACGCCTTTAACCCGGACGCCGCCGAGATCGCCGACTTGAAAGCCCGTTACGTCGAGGGAAAGGTCGGCGACGTGGAGGTGAAGAAGAAGCTGGCCAAAGCGCTGAATACTTTTCTCGACCCAATCCGGGAGCGGCGCGCCCACTACGATCAAAACGAAAAAGCGGTCGATGAAATTCTGAAGGAGGGAACACGTCGCGCCCGCGCGGTCGCGCAGGAGACGATGCGGACGGTTCGGCGAGCGATGAAGACCGACTACCCGTTTCAGGGGTGAAGCGCAATTGCGGAATGCGGATTTCGGATTGAGGAGTGAAAAAAGGGAAAAAGCCGTCAGCCATCAGCCTAAAGATTTCATGCTTAAGCTGACTGCTGAGAGCTGATCGCTGAGTGCTTTCTTATCCCGCATTCCGCACTTGAGATGCTTCCCGATTGACGTCTCTAATGAAAAAATGATATAAACGAACCGGTTATCTCCTAAAATCAAAACATGGCGGCGTAGCTCAGTTGGTAGAGCAGCGGAATCATAATCCGCGTGTCGGGGGTTCGAAGCCCTCCGCCGCTACCATCCTTTTCAATAACTTACGACACTCCCCCTGATATAACTTCCTCTTTGGTCCCGGTTTTGGTCACGGTTACGTTTTCTTTTTTACTCGAAAAGAGGCGGTTCACTGCGTCGAGTCTATGCGCGTCGGAGAGGTGGGCATACCGAATCGTCATCGCGATTGTCTTATGCCCCATCAGGCTCTGAACGGTCCGAAGATCGACCCCCGCCATGACAAGACGGCTGGCGAACGTGTGTCGGAGCGTGTGCCAGTTTACTTCCCCGTTCAGTTTTGCGGCCTTCAGGGCGGGGAGATAGATCCTCCCGTAGAAATTTCGAGCATCCATCGGACTTGAAGAAACCTCAGATGGGAAAACCCAAGGGGAGGTCATCCAGGAAGTTAAAGATCGAAGTACCCCAAGTGCTTGATCGTTGAGTGGGACTGAACGGGACTCCCCAGACTTTGACCGTGGAATAAAAAGAGTCCTTCTCTCCGTGTCGATATTCTCCCATCGGAGCTTGAATTGCTCGGATTGTCGAAGGCCGGTATTGAGTGCAAATTGAACCATCTTCCTATGAAGTGGATTGATGATCTTTTCCCCGAGAAGGTTCTCCTCCGTCTCTGAGAGAAACCGGATCTTCCCGGCAGGCTCTTTGAATCGCTTGATCCTTGCGGCCGGGTTCGACTGAATTAGGTTGTCCCGGATCGCCAAATAGAAAACATGTCGTAGGAAGTCAGTATACCGGTTGACCGTGCTGGGCTCCCGTCCCATGTCTTCCTTCCCATCGCCTTCCAGGAGCCGGATTTGGACCTTCTCGATCTCCGCAGGCTTGATGGTGTCGATCGGTCGGTCTTTGAATATCTCCCCCCAAAACTCAGCAAAGCGTTTATCATCCCGGAGCGATTGTTTTTTTGAAACGGCGATCACCTGATCCATGAAGTCTTTAAGTGGAACCTTTTTCTTCCGCTCGTATTCCTCCGGAAAGAATCGACCCCGCCGCTGTTTATCCTTGATGGTGCGGTATAAGTCTTTTGCAGCGCTCTTGGCTCCGACCCTGTACCAGTGCTCTTTACCTTCGTGCCACACCCTGACCCACCAGATCCCCGATTCTTTCGGTCTTTCGACAAGGCCCCGATCCTTACCGCCTGCTCTTGCCATGTTTAGCCTCCTTATGTTTAAGCGTCAGTCGTACCTTCTGTCGTAACTTTTCCTGAGCCATCCTATTTCGGTCTTTGCAACAGTCCTTGTCGGTGCAAAACTTCCGTATGTTGTTTCTGGACTCGTCCCATACCAGGAAAGGGCACTGTCTCCCGTTCTGATGGTGTTGGCATTGTTTCAGCCTCTCTGGTCGGCGTTTGATGTCCAGAATAAGAAAAGTAGCCAGCGTCCACATACGTCCAGGTAAATGGAAATTTGGTGGGACCGGAGCGGGCTCCTGCGGTTTATCATCAAGACCAAAAATTTTTCTCCTGGGCTGGGAATAAAAGGTGATACGCGAGGTCGGAACCAGCTCCAGAGATTTATCATCGAGACGATACATTGTTTGATGGGCATGTAGGGTGGTCTTCCGCGCGAACCCCTGTAGCGCCTTTCTCCGGTTGATGCCCGGCTGCTGGTGCGGTTCCGCGATCTGGACCAGATGCGCACAGATTTCATCCATGGCCTCACGCCATGCCTTACCTTCCAGTGTCGAAGGAATACCACCGCTCCATATCTTGCTCTCCGGAGTCAAAAGCAGGTCGGCACCCTTCATCCGGTACAGATTAACGTACCCCAAGAAATGGGCAGACTCATCACGAAGTGGATACCACCTCTTCATAGGAAACCTCTGTCATAAAACGTCGCAGTTAGAACAACAAAAAATAAAGCTTCCAACCCATTGTTCTTCTTTTAAATTTTTATCTGTCATAATTCGTAGCGTTTTACATTATTACGAATTCTAGAGTAAGATGCTGTCATTGTCAATATCAACCAGGATATAGGAGGAAAATGAATGGCTACGCTGAGTATGTCAAGGTTATTGCGTGTCCCGGAAGCCGCGAGGCTGAGTGGGTTGAAAGAAGCAACGATCAGAAAAATGATTTTTCAACGGCGACTTCCGACTGTCCGAATCGGTAGGGCCGTCATGATTCCGGAGGAGGCCATTGAAAAACTAATTCGGGAAGGGTACAGGCCGGCAATTGGATTGAATTCCTCTACGGAGTGAGTCATGGAGATGACGACATTAAAACTGCGGCCCGAGCACATTGAAGATCTCCGGCAGTCCGGTTTGTCCGAGGAGACCATTGAAGCGGCTGGCATCAGGTCGGTCGAGGCGGAAGAGGCAAAGCGGATTTTGAACGGCATTGATTGCGGGCCGGGATGGGGGGTTGATTGGCCGACACACGGAAACCCCAACCTTGCCCCCCTGACGACAGTCAAGCCAGATAAGCCTTACCGCTTTCCAGATGGTCGCACGGCAAAGTATTTGATGCCGAAAGGAGCGCGAAATCGGCTCTACATCCCTCCGATGCTAAAACCGGAGGATCTGACGCGGCGCATACTCGATATATACATCACTGAAGGGGTGAAGAAAGCGCTTTCGGGCGTTCAGGCGGATCTCGTATGCCTTGGGCTTAACGGCGTGGACTCCTTCACATACAGAGACGACTACGGCTTGAGCCATCCGATTGAAGACCTTTCGATGATCGAATGGAATGGCCGGAGTGAGCGGCGAGTATTTATCGTTTTCGACTCCGATCAAGCGATAAAGCCGCACGTCAGGAAGGCTCAATACCGTTTGGCGGTCGAACTGCGAAAACGCGGCGCTGAGGTGTCGGCGATCCTGCTTCCATCCGGGCCGAACGGGGAGAAGGTTGGACTTGACGATTACCTTCTCCGGCATAACTTCTCCGACCTGCAATCGCTTCCACGCGATCCGCTTGATGCCCCTCCGATCTTCACTGTCGAGGAGTGGCTCAAAGCATATGAGGACGGCGACGACAAGGCCAACGTTCGGGAGATCCTACAAGCACTCGCCGGATTATCGCTGCTCGATTATGAGCAGATCCGGGAGAGAGTGGCAAAGATCGGCGGCGTCCGGGTGTCGGTGCTCGATGCGGAAGTGGCGGCCCTTCGACCGGAGGGCGAAACATCGCAAACCGGAACCCCGATGGAATTTGAAGAGATCATTCCCTGGGATGAACCGGTAGACGGCGCGGCCCTATTCGATGAGATCGAGACAACTCTGAAAACGTTTATGATTATACCCGATCACGCGGCGATGGCTATTCCTCTCTGGGTTGCCTTTTCTCATTCTATCGACCTTTTCAGAGTTGCTCCTATTCTTTCAATCGTATCTCCAGAAATGCGCTGTGGAAAAACGACCCTCCTTTCGATCATTGCTCAATTAGTTCCCAAACCACTTACTTCTTCAAATATCAGCGGACCAGCCCTCTTTCGGTCGATCGAAAAGTGGTCTCCGACCTTGATTGTAGATGAGGCCGATTCTTTTTTAAAAGGCAACGAAGAGCTGCGGGGAATCTTCAATTCCGGCCATACCCGAACAACCGCCTTCGTTATTCGGACGGTGGGAGACGACCATGAGCCGAGGCGGTTTAATACTTGGGGAGCAAAGGTAGTTGCTCTTATTGGAAAGCTACCTGCGACGATGACCGACCGGAGTATCGTCATCTCGCTACAGAGAAAGAAACCCGGGGAGAAAGTAGAGCGACTCAAAGGAGAACACTCCCGCCTCTTTTTGACTCTTGGCCGGAAGCTTTTCAGGTGGGTGAAAGACAACGAGAGAAAGCTGAAAGAGACAAATCCCGAGACCCCCGAAAGCTTAAACGACCGGGCACGTGATAACTGGCAACCCCTCTTTGCTATCGCTGAAGTAGCCGGGGGCGCGTGGCCAGAGAAGGTGCGGAGGGCCGCCGAAAAGCTATCAAGCGACCCAGGAGAAGGCGGCCTTGGGGTGAAGCTTCTTTCCGACATACGAGAGGTAATCTCAGAGAGGCATAAAAACGAAGAGAAGATTTTCTCATCCGTTCTTTTAGAGGAAATTCTAAAACTTGAAGAACGACCCTGGCCAGATGCCTTCGGGGGAAAGGGGCTGACACCAGCAAGAATGGCAAAGCTACTGAACGATTTCGGGATCAAATCAAGGGATGTCCGGATCAGGGAAGGGGTCAAAAAGGGCTTTCTCAAGGAAGATTTTGACGAAGCTTTCGCACGATATCTACCAGAAGGGGGCTTTCCCCCTTTCCAAAGCGCTACAGAGATACAAACCAATACTGGCGCGGGTTTTAGCGTTTTTCAAAGCGCTACAGAAAAAAATGGTGTAGCGCTTGAAAAAATGAGAATCGCCAATAGTGACACAGGCTGTAGCGGTGTAGCGTTTCGAAAGGGGGAAAAGGGGGGGGTCTCTCTCAATGAAGGGGAAAATCCTGATAAAGAGGAGGTCATCGAATTATGAAGGTCATTGCGTCGAAGCCCGTTAAAATCAGGATCGGCGATCAGGTCCGGTCGATCCGAGAAGGGGAAACGGTCGAGATCCCCGACGAGCGGGTGGAGAAGGCCCTCCCGTACATCCGGCGGGGAATCTTCAGACTGGTCAATACACTAGCCGATTTCGAGAAAATGAAGTGGGATCTATGGCCGAAGCTGGCCCATTGCGCTTGGGGGAAGCTCACCGACGCGGAAAAAGACCGATGGGAGGTCGCCATCCTCATCCAGGGGGAGGCGGAGAAGGAAGGAAACGCCGGGAAGTGGCAGGAGATGGCGGACATTCTCCTTGAGATCGCCGAAGCGGTGGCGACAAGGAGAAGGGAAAGCGAACATGGCAATAACAAGGAACCCGTCACTATTTTTTTAAGCGAGGTATAACATTCGATCATGGCTGATATGATCTTTTCTGTTCCAGGTCGTCCCACCATCCTTCTGATCGGCAAGCGGTTGACGTATTTGAACGGGGAGGAGGTGACGGACCGGGCCGATCTTCTGGTTGTTCCGAAGCGCATTCGGGAGAAGTGTTTTGGAAGGCCCCGCAAACGCACCCGGAACGAAATTCTCTCCCCTCGGCCAAGGGAGGTATATCCTTGGGTAACGATACGCGAGATGGGCTTTCTTTCTGGGATTTGTGGTTTTCGCGGTCTTTCTTATTTCCGCGTGCGCTCCGCCGCGAAGCGGAGGGGGTTGAAAATCAGCAAGGTCAATGGGGCGTCGAGGATTGAGCGGCGGCATCTTCCCCTCTTCAAGGAACTTGCCCGAAGGACGAGCGCTCCTCGCATTTCATCCGATAAGCAGAAGGCGATTGTCGCCCTTCTGTCCGAGGGATGTTCCATCAGAGAGACAGCGCGTCTTGTCGGGGTTTCATTGAAGACCGTTTGGCGGTATCGGAGGATGCAGTTTGGAGAACATCCTCGCCTGCCATCTATGCGTCGATTCCGAGCCATAATTAAACGGGTTGAAGTCCTTGACGAGAAAAGGAAACGACGCAGGGCCGATCAAATAAAACGAGTTAAAGAAGAGGCACCATTATGAGACAGCGGTATCTCAGAAAAATCAATGATACCCGGCCGGTTATTCCGGTGGGGGATCTCTTCATCTGGTCGGAGATCCTGTCCCAACGGCCCGACATGGTGGAGATTTGGGGTCCTCCCCCTGCCGAAGCCAACCGTCTTGGCGGAGTGCAGTCCCCCGATGGAGAAAGGTTTCTCCCCCGGATACTGCCTGTTATTGATGAGGAGGCCAACCCGATCCCACCAGTTTCAGAAACTCCCAGTCCGGGGGATCAATATCGTATCGCCTTGATCGTTGCAGCGATTGCTGTAATGCCGTTGGAGGAATATACCTTGCCTGATCCACGGACCCCAGCCAAGCCGCGCGTGGATCGGCTTCGCTCCGTTCTGGGGTTCGATGTTTCAGCGGTGGAGCGCGATTGTGCTTTTGAGATTTTTTTGGAAGCAAAAAAGGAAAGGATTGAAAAGGGCTTGTCCTGAACTTTCAACCCCACTCCGCCGGCACATTGATGAATTGGAGCAGAATTTAGCACATCTCTTTACCCCCTGGGCAAGGGCAGCAAGATCATCGGCAGACCGAACGGTTTGACCGCGAAGATCTATTTTCCCTTGCTGGATGAGGGGTCGTTATATCCCGAGCGCAAGCGTTTTGACACCACCAGGGGCAGGCCCCAATTTTCCTCTTGGGCTTTGTACTTTATCCGCTTTTGAGAGGTCTTTAACTGCTTCTTCAGTGTCTTCCCTGGCTTGCTCGTCGCCTTTGTTTTGATTGTCATGTCATCACTTCCAATTTCGGTATGGAGATGGTACGGATGGCTGATAGACCTTGACCGATCAGATTCAGAAGCCGTGAAAGCTCCAGATCATTCTCCTCTAGCAATACCATAAGAGCCTCTTTCGCTTCAGGGCTTTTCATCTCCTTCGATGCTAACGCACGCGCATTTGCGCTGCTACCTACATTGTATCCAGCATCAATGAGTGCTTGCGTCTGCGATTTACCGGATATGACCCTAGATACGAATTTTTGTTGCTTTATTGATAACTGGCTGACTGCGGTCTCAATCCGCTGTTCTTTTAGTTTATATCGATAACTATTCGAGCACGAGACGGAATGGAAACGACACCGCCTGCGATCGGAAGTGAAATCCACACCGCAATTTGTGCAATTGTGAGTAAAAGCCATAGTTTTATGGCTACGGAAATGCATACCGATGCGCAAGGACTTTCTGAGAAGGGTCAGGTGCCAAAGCCAAGGTCATTTTATAATCGAATCAGCAGTAGATTCTCAATCAAACCCTAAATCCAGACTCCCTCAAAATATCGCCAAGCATTCTCCATTCAGCTTTATCGTATTTTGGATCTACTGTGGCCTTGGTCCATAGGCAATGATAAAGCTCATGGACCTCTTTGTCAGAGGTTCCACTGAAAACCGCGCTATCGATGCGCTTGAAATGTTTATCATGGAGTCGATCATCAAATTTAGGGTCATTTACTCTGGTGAATAATACTTCAAGAAGAGAATGCTGGATAGTAAATACACAAGTATCATAATCCGTGAAGATAAGAATAATTTGAGTCGCCGCATTATCGGTTTTCCTGGAGATGTAAACATCTCTGATTCTTTTTCCAACTATTTTAGCGGCATAACTTGGTTTATCTTGATTGATTTTAGATTCGGTAGCAGTTAGTTCATGATCCTCACCTAATAGATCTTCATCCTCTTCCTGGTCCGACAAGAGATCTTCATCCGCACCAATGGACCAAATACGATTATAAAGCTCGTCTTCTACCGCGTCCAACGTAGGAGCGCCGGCAGAGGAAGAATCGTTATCACTATCAAAATAACCGTCGGACAAAAGCCATAATAACGACTGCTCATCCTGAGGTAGAGCCTGGATGACACTTCGGCAGAGACCACGGATCGTTTCCTCATAAGCGTAGAAAAGGGGGGATTCTTCGCCCTGAATCTGCGCTTTCCATTCCTCCCACACATTTTTCAAGCCAGAGTCATCGCCGCTTTGGCGGCAGTTTGAAGGGAGTGCTTTGATAAGGTTAATCACTTCGGCTGTGTACCGCTGGTACTTGCTGTTAATGATGTTGGCTACTTCCTCCCGTTTCATGATGCCCCTCTTTTAAAAGGTATTTCCACCAGAGCACAACTAAACATTGTGAATATATTGCAAACAGATCGTTCTCATCCCTAATTGCACGAACTCTCCAGTTGTTTTGAGACACATATTATGTTGACCATATCTATAACGTCAAGAGAAACGAGCAAGGTAGTCCGACGATCCTTCACTCCTTCGAGATGAGAAAGGGTGCATTCCCATGGCTTGGCCGGGTACCAGGGCGGCATCTATAAATCGACTTTTCTTGTCCGATTTAATATGTCCCACTATTTTCAAATCGACTTACACCCGGCTTGCGATCCTTTTCCCTTTTGAGTATACTCGGCACCTAAGATACTTTAACGAGATACGAAGAAAGCCTTTTCTGGCTTCTGAATTTCCAAATACTTCATTGCGCACTTTAAAACCAACAAGCGTGTTAACGCGAGACCCAAGTTTCCAGTATCCATTGTTTGGGGCGCACATTGAGGCTGATTAAAAACACGGGCAACGACCGGGTCGTCGATGAACTACGCAAATGTATTACACTGAATTCCCACTTGGATGTCGCTTCACCTGCACTGTCGCTTTTCGCTTTTGCTGATGTATGTGAGTTACTGGCGCAACTTGATTACTGTCGATTAATACTACCCGTCGCTGAGGGGAATGACCTCGGCTTATTCGGCTCGGAAAAGGATCGCCCTTTCCGAAACCGTCTCCAAGGTCGCTGGCTTGCCCGCTTGTGTGCCGAGTGGATCAAGAACAAGACTGAACTCCGGGGAGCAACCGGAGTGCTTCCTCAGTCCACTTTGATTATGGGTCACATGGACGCTGCTCTGCGTCGAGTCATTACCGGAAACTGTCCCTTCACGACGGATGGCCTTGGTCTCATGCCGGGTAATCAGTTCGGTCTGATTCAGTGTTCCGAGAACTCAGACGAGTGGAACATGCTCGGTGCTTGGTTTACCGCCCTTTGGAATAGTCTTCCCGCTTCGCCAGAGGCAAAAAACGTCTTACTGGCACAACTCGAAAATATCTTTGAGCGCAAGCCGCCGTCATCCATTTATTTTCTAATTCTCTTCCATTTATTCAGGGACCGCGACGATGCGCTCGACGAGGATCAGATCGTCAAGTCGGCGACCGGTATCCGCAATACGGTGGTCTGGAAGAAACTTTACAGATTCCAGCGCGACGGTGTGGTCGGCGCGATCGACAAGCTCAACCGATTCGGCGGCTGCATCATCGCAGACAGTGTCGGCCTTGGGAAAACCTTCGAGGCGCTCGCGATCATCAAATACCACGAACTGCGAAATGATCGGGTGCTGGTGCTCTGCCCGAAGCGGCTGCGCGACAATTGGACTCTCTATAAGACGAATGACCGGCGGAACTTTCTTGCCCCGGACCGCTTCAACTATGACGTCCTCAATCACACGGACTTGTCACGCGATGGCGGTTTGTCAGGCGATATCGATCTGGCACATGTCAATTGGGGCAACTATGACCTTGTCGTCATTGACGAATCTCACAATTTCCGCAACAAGAAAACGCCGCGGGTTGGCAGCGAGACCCGCTACGATCGCCTCATGCGCAAGATCATCAAGGAAGGCGTCAAGACCCGCGTACTCATGCTCTCGGCGACGCCGGTCAACAACCGCATGGCCGATCTACGGAACCAGATCGCCTTCGCTACAGAAGGCGACGACACGGCTCTGCTGGATCACGGCATCGGCAGCATCGACAGCACCACGCGCCTCGCGCAGAAGCAGTTCAACCGCTGGCTCGATTTCGATGACCCGGATCGGACGCCCTCGCGGCTGATCGAGATGCTCGGCTTCGATTACTTCACTCTGCTTGATCTGCTCACCATCGCCCGTTCGCGCAAGCATATCGAGAAGTATTACGGCACCGCCGAAACCGGACGCTTTCCAGACCGATTGAAACCGATCAACATCAAAGCCGATGTGGACCGAGCCGGCGAATTCCGCTCGATCCGCGAGATCAACAATGAAATCCGCCGCCTAACCCTCGCCTCCTACGCGCCCCTCCGGTACGTGCTGCCACACAAGCAGGCGGCTTACGACAAGAAGTACAGTACCGAGATTCGCGGTGGCGAGGGCTTCTTCCGTCAAGCCGACCGCGAGGAAAGCCTGATCCACTTGTTGCGTGTCAACGTGCTTAAGCGCATGGAAAGCGCGGTTCCATCGTTTGCCCTCACGGTGCAGCGTCAACTACGAGACGTTGAGGTCACCCTGGCCCATATCGAGAGCCACGCCGAGGAGTTGGAGGAGATCGACATCGAAGATGTGGACCTCGACGATTCCGCCTTCGAGAGTTTGCTCGTCGGACGCAAGGTGAAGGTGCTGCTGAAGGACGTGGACCTCATCCGCTGGAAACAGGATCTGATAGAGGACCGCAACCGTTTGGCGACCCTCCACGCGGCGGCGGCCCAGGTGGATGCCTCCCGTGACGCTAAGCTTGCTGCCCTGCGTGAGATGATCGAACACAAATGCCGTAACCCGATCAACCTCGGCAACCGCAAGGTGATCGTCTTCACTGCCTTTGCGGACACCGCCCGATATCTATACGATCAGCTCGCACCTTGGGCGAAAATAACCCTTGGTATTGATACGGCGCTTGTCACCGGCACGGGTCGAAACCAGACGACGCTGCACGGGCTGCGCAAAGACCTGGCATCGATCCTTACCACGTTCGCACCCCGGTCCAAGGAGCGGCCCGAGGAACTCGCCGGCGACGGCGAGCTTGACCTGCTCATCGCCACGGACTGTATTTCCGAAGGTCAAAACCTCCAAGACTGCGACTGGCTGATTAACTATGACATCCACTGGAACCCTGTGCGCATCATTCAGCGCTTCGGCCGTATTGATCGCATCGGCTCGCCCAATGAGTGCATCCAACTCGTCAATTTCTGGCCCAACATGGAGCTGGAGGAATATATCAACCTGGAACAGCGGGTTAGCGGCCGCATGGTGCTGCTTGACATCTCCGCGACCGGCGAGGAGAATTTAATCGAGCAGCAATCCGGCAACCAGATGAACGATCTGGAGTACCGCCGCAAGCAACTGTTGAAACTCCAGGACGCAGTGATCGATTTGGAGGACCTCTCCACCGGCATCTCCATTGCGGACCTCACACTGACCGACTTCCGTATCGATCTGGCGCAATACCTCAAGGCACATCCCGGCGTGCTGGAGAGTCTGCCGCTCGGCACATGCGCGGTCACGACTACCACAGAAGCGGAAATCGCGCCGGGCATCATCTTCTGCCTCCGTGCCGAGGGCGAGGCCGCCAAGCGCAGCGCCGAGGCCGGCTATCCACTTGGTGCTCATTATCTCGTGCATGTGGGCGACGGTGGCACGGTGCTGCTCCCGTACACGCAAGCCAAGCAGATTCTTGACCGGCTCAAGCGCCTCTGCCTCGGGCGCGACTTGCCCGATGCAGAGGCGTGCGCCCGCTTCGATAAGGCGACAAAGGAGGGCGAGGACATGCGCGCTGCGCAGCGCCTGCTCGCCGCCGCCGTGGCCTCGGTGGTCGGTAAGAACGAAGAGCGCGCCGTGGCGAGTCTGTTCAGTCCCGGCGGCACTCATGCCATGAAGGGCGAGTTTGCGGGTATTAACGACTTTGAGGTGGTGGCCTGGCTCGCGGTGTTGTCCGAGGCGGCATGATGAACCACGACGCGCTCGTCTCCGCCCTCGACCTGCCAGCCACCAGCCGCGTGGATCAGCGCGTGCCCAAGAAGCTGTTGCTCGAAAATGGTGCGCCCACAGCCGCTGACAAGCGCATTATCAATGACGGCATCGAGGAGTTGTTCTGGCTGGCGGCTCTCAAGCCCACGACCATCGGTGTACCCGAGTACCGAGACGACGTGCAGGAATATTTGGAGATCGCCGTGCTGCGTTTCACCTTGCGGAGCGAGGCCAGGACGGCGCGGCTGGTGGAGCTGGTGCACCGCGCGGTACCTTATCCGCTGCTGCTGTTGACGGAGCAGGGAGGCCGACCTGGAATTTCTGCCGCCCACAAGCGCTGGTCGCAGGGGAAAGCGGGTAAGACTGTGCTTGAGGGTGAGGTAGTCGCCGCTGAATGGGACGCGGCACGCGATGGCGAGTGCTGGCCGGCCTTCTGTGGTGCCTTGGCGCTGGGTCAGCAGCCGCGAACAACGCTCTATGCACTGTATCAGGGCTGGATAGATACACTGCTTGCCTTCCATGCTGCCCGCGTGACCGGCGTGTTCTCGGTAGCCAGCAACGCCGAACACGCTGCCGCCCGGCGCGACGCCTTGCTGGAATGCACGCGGCTCGATGCGGAGATCGCCCGCCTGCGTGCGGCCGCTGTGAAGGAGAAGCAGGTGGCGCGGCAGGTAGAATTGAACCTGGAACTGAAGCGCGTGGAGGCGGCTCAAGCCGCCGCTCGCGAAAAACTTTGAAGAACAAGGACACAATGAAAAAACTGACCGATAGTGACCCCGAGACGAAGTCGCCCGACCTCGTTGCACAGAATCTTGCCCAGCTCAAAGCCTTTTTCCCCGAACTCATCACCGAGGGCAAAGACGGCATAGCCGTGAATCTGGACGTGCTCAAGCAGCTCGTGGGCGACCGGACCGTCACCGATGCTGAGGAGAAATACGGCCTCAACTGGCATGGTAAACGCCGCGCCCGCCAGCTTGCGCTTACCCCTAGCACCGGCACGTTGCGGCCTTGCCCTGCGGATTCGGTGGATTGGGATACCACCCGGAACCTCATGATCGAGGGCGACAACCTCGAAGTCCTCAAACTCCTCCAGAAATACTACGCCAGGAAGGTGAAACTGATCTATATCGACCCGCCGTACAACACCGGCAAGGACTTCGTCTATCCAGACAACTTTCAGGACAACATCAAGAACTATCTGGAATTGACTGGACAGACCAAGGGAGGGCAGAAGATCAGCAGCAACACCGAAGCGAGCGGCCGGTTTCACACCGACTGGCTCAATATGATGTATCCGCGGTTGAAGCTTGCGAGAAATCTACTGAGGGATGATGGGCTAATAGTGGTTAACATCGACGATGGTGAGTCCGCCCACCTCAAAGCAGTTATGGCGGAGATATTCGGAGAGGAAAATTTTCTTGGTGCGATTGCGTGGGAAAAACGATACACGCGTAGTAACAATGCGCGACTCTTCTATTCACTGAAAGACACGCTTATCGCATTCCGAAAGTCCGACGCGGTCGCCATTTTGCGCGAAGCACGAGGGGAAAAGTCGAAGGAAATCTATTCCAACCCAGACAATGATCCACGCGGAGAGTGGACAAGCTCGTCCTACGTCAATCCGGCAACGAAAGATCAACGGCCAAATCTTGTATACACAATCGTGAACCCCGTCTCGGGTGCTCCAGTTGACCATCCGACGCACGCATGGAAATACGAGCGACTCGAACATGAACGGCATGTGCGGGAAAAACGATTGTGGTGGGGGCAAGCTGGCGACGCCAAGTTCCCTCGCTTGAAGAATTTTCTAACTGAGATGGACGAAGGGATGGTTCCCATCGATTTATGGGATTATGAGTCTACGGGTACGACGGACGAAGGTGGGCAGGAAGTGAAAGAGCTTTTTGGGGAGGCGGTCTTCGACAACCCGAAGCCGACGCGCCTCATTCGAAGAATACTCGGTCTCACAAGTCCTAATGCCATTCGGGACGATAATGCGCCCATCGTCCTCGATTTCTTCGCGGGATCGGGAACGACAGGACACGCAGTGTGGGCGCAAAATACGGCTGACGGAGTATATCGTCGACACATTTTGGTTCAGCTTCCTGAGCCTCTCGATCCGGCAAACAAAGATCAGAAAACGGCCGCCGACCAGTGCGATAAGCTGGGCAAGCCAAGAAACATTGCGGAACTGACCAAAGAACGTCTGCGCCGAGCCGGGAAGAAGATTCGGGAGGAAAACCCGATGCTTGCGGGAGACCTCGGCTTCCGCGTCTTCAAGCTCGATAGCAGTAACATTCAGGAGTGGGACCCGGACCGCGCTGCCCTTGCCGCCAGCCTTGAAGCGCATGCGGAGAACCTAAAAGTAGGCCGCACCCAGCAGGACATCCTCTTTGAACTCCTGCTCAAGCTTGGCCTCGACCTCACCGTGCCGATGGCAATGAAGAAGGTGGGAGGCAGCATGAAGAAGGAGCATGAAGTCCACAGCATTGGCGGTGGCGTGTTGATCGTCTGCCTGAGTGAGTCCATCGTGCGGGAGGATGTGGAGCCATTGGCCATGGGCATTATAGCGTGGCATAAGGAACAAGCGCCTGCCAGCGAGAGCACCGTGGTCTTTCGTGACAGCGCCTTTGCTGATGACGTGGCCAAGACGAACCTCGCTGCCATTCTTCAGCAGCATGGGCTGGAAAACGTGCGTAGCTTATAGGCAGGGAGCATGAAACTGCACTTCGAACCTAACCTCGACTACCAGCTTCAGGCCATCGAAGCGGTATGTGATCTATTTCGTGGGCAGGAGACCTGCCGCACCGAGTTCACCGTCACTCGCGACCCCGCGGACCCGCAGCAGCGGATGGGCTTCGCAGAAAATGACATGGGTATCGGTAATCGGTTGACATTGCTGGACGACGAGATCCTGAAGAATCTGAACGCCATCCAGCTTCGGGGCGGGCTAGCTCCCTCGGCCTTGCTCGCGTCCGGCGATTTCACTGTGGAGATGGAAACCGGCACCGGAAAGACCTATGTCTATCTTCGCACCATCTTCGAGCTGAATAAACGATACGGATTCACCAAATTTGTCATCGTGGTGCCATCGGTGGCGATCAAAGAAGGCGTCTATCATACCATCGAGACCGCCGAGGAGCACTTGAAAGGGCTTTATGCAGGCCCGCCGTTCGACTTCTTCAGTTACGATTCGGAGAAGCTCGGCCAAGTGCGGAACTTCGCTACCAGCCCACAGATCCAAATCATGGTCATGACGGTCGGTGCGATCAACAAGTTCGGCGACGAACAACAGGCGCAAACGGAGGAAGCGGACGAGGCCGCCCGCCGAGAGAAATCGAAGAACAAGATGTATCGCCGTCACGAGGATACCGGTTGGGAGAAGCCCGTCGATCTGATCCGGGCGACGCGCCCCATCATCATTGTGGACGAGCCGCAGAGTGTGGAAGGCGGACTTGACGGCAAGGGTAAGAAGGCCATGGATCGGATGAATCCACTGTGCAACCTGCGTTATTCCGCGACGCCCAAAGAGGCGCACCACATGGTTTTCAAGCTCGACGCGGTGGACGCCTACGAGCGGAAGCTGGTGAAGCAGATCGAAGTAGCGGCAGCCTCTGTAGAGGGCGGTCACAATAAAGCATATCTGCGGTTGCTCTCCGTGAGCAATAAACGAGGTGTCATCACGGCCAAGGTTGATGTCGATGTGCAGACGGTCACCGGCGTGCAAAGACGCGAAATCATGGTGCAGGATGGCGACGACCTGGAAATGACTACCGGGCGGGCCGTTTATCGCGACTGCCGGGTGGGTGAGATCCGCGTCGCCAAGAATGATGAATTCCTGGAACTGCGCTACCCTGGTGGTGAGCAATACCTTCGCCTTGGCCAATCCTATGGTGACGTAGACCCGCTGGCCATACAGCGTCAGATGATCCACCGCACTATCAAGGAGCACCTGGACAAGGAGAAGCGCCTCACCCCGCAGGGGATCAAGGTGCTCAGCCTGTTCTTCGTCGATGCCGTGGAGAAATACCGGCAATACGATGCCGACGGCAACGCGGTGAAGGGGGACTATGCCCGCATCTTCGAGGAGGAATACCGCCGCCTCGCCAACCATCCTGACTACCAAAGCCTTTTCAAGGAAGTAGACCTGACCACCGCCGCAGAGGACGTGCACGATGGCTATTTCTCTATCGACAAGAAAAAGGTCGGTACCAAGACGGTGGAGATGTTGAAGGACACGCGCGGGGATACGAAGGCGGACGACGACACCTATAACCTCATCATGCGGGACAAGGAGAAGCTGCTAAGCTTCGACACGCCTCTCAAGTTTATCTTCTCCCACTCCGCGCTGCGCGAAGGTTGGGACAATCCGAACGTCTTTCAAATATGCGCCCTTCGCGAGATGGCTTCCGAGCAGCAGCGCCGCCAGACCATCGGGCGAGGTTTGCGCCTGTGCGTGAACCAGAAGGGCGAGCGCCTGCGCGGGTTTGAGGTGAACACTTTGACCGTGATCGCAACGGAGAGTTATGAACAGTTCGCGGAAAAACTCCAGAAGGAGATCGAGGACGAAACCGGCATCCGCTTCGGCATTGTGGAGACCCACCAATTTGCTGGGATCATCGCCACGGGAGCCGACGGCCAACCCGCGCCTCTGGGTCTCGAGCAGTCAAAGGTGCTTTGGGAGCATCTGCGCTCGGCCGGTCTCGTGAATGCCCAAGGCAAGGTGCAGGACACCCTGCGCCAGAAGCTCAAGGACGGCACGCTGGCATTGCCGGAACCGTTCGCAGCCCAACTGCCGCAGGTGGCGGAAATTCTTCGCAAGCTGGCGGGACGGTTTGAAATCAAGAATGCTGACGAGCGCAAACATGTGAAGACCCGCCAGGCCGTGCTGCACAGTGCGGAGTTCAAGGCGCTGTGGGACCGTATCAAGCACAAAACCACCTACCGTGTACAGTTCGACAATGAAGCATTGCTCGCGACTTGTATCAAGGCGATCAAAGATTCGAGCTTCGTCATTGCCAGGATGCGGCTGCAATGGCGCAAGGCTGACCTTTCTATCGGACGCGCCGGCGTGGACACGAAGGAGACGGCCACCTCCGCCCCCGTGACGCTCGACGAGGCTGACATCGATCTGCCCGATATCCTCACCGATTTGCAAGACAAGACGCAACTCACCCGCCGCAGCATTCACCGCATTCTGGTGGAGAGCGCCCGGCTTGATGATTTCAAGCGTAACCCTCAACAGTTCATTGAACTCACCGCCGAGATTATCAACCGCGCAAAGCGCCTCGCTCTGGTGGATGGCATCAAATATCAGCGTATTGGCACGGAGGATTATTACGCTCAGCAACTATTCGAGACCGAAGAACTTATCGGCTATCTCAAGTCGATGATCGACTCCAACAGGTCGGTCCATGAGCAGGTGATCTACCGGTTCGACACCGAGCGCACGTTTGCCGAGCAACTGGAAAAGAACGAAGCGATCAAGGTTTATGCCAAGCTCCCTGGTTGGTTCCGCGTTCCCACACCGCTTGGTACCTATAACCCAGACTGGGCCGTTCTAGTAGAGAAAGACGGAGCCGAGCGTCTTTATTTCGTGGTCGAAACAAAAAGCAGCCTCTTCACCGACGACCTGCGGGACAAGGAAAGCGCAAAGATAAAGTGTGGAGAGGCGCACTTCGAAGCGCTGGCCGTCAGTGAGAACCCCGCCCGCTTCATCAAAGCGACAAAGATCGATGACCTGATGTCCCACATCTGAATCCGGCCGGGAGCGGACTTGGTTTAGCTCAATAACGAGAGAAGGAATGGTGTCCCCATTGCGGTATTACTTTGCGAGGCCTTTTCACCTCAGCCGGTAGTGGCTCAGTTCGCCAAACTCACATCTCAAAAATTCATGAGATACTTGAGGATCTCTCAGGAAGAAATTTTCGATCAATTAGCCCAGCAGCTAATTGAGGTAAGAAAGACATAGTATAAAGTACGACTGAAAGGCTAAGGCAGATAAGGCAAGGTGGGATAGTCAGAAAAGCCATAAAAAATCATAAACTTATAGTGATTAATATTTAAGATATCATGCTTGACATCATGATATCATACTGATACCATTTCAATTGGAAATGGCCTGAATCCGAATTGTCACCGTATGGTGTGCGTGCCCCTTGAGGGCTAGGATTCAGGCCGCTTTATTTTGCAGGCCATTCCTGAACGTAAAACTCTCTTGGCCGTATGATTTTTCTATAATCATCGGCATCTCGTTTGTGCCTCTTATAACTCCTCGCAATCGCACCGCAAACCATATCAGCCAATTGAATAAGATTATTGTTTTTGGAGTCTTGGATCTTCACTTTTAATATCCTTTGGTTTTCTCCAGGAGTATTGATCCTATTTTTTAAATAACGATCTAACTGAGAGCGGAAATCTTGACTGCCACTACCATCTAACACTACAGTAGCCATATCAAGCTGAGGTTTAGCATTCTGAAATACCAAACCACTTATGTATTTATAAAATGACTCCTTATATTTGAATCCGTCTCCATGGCCTCCAAGAATGCTTTCCGCAGGTCGGGCCTACACTTATTAAAGTGGAACTCATAACACGATGGAAGCCCCAATTCCTTCTTAAGGAGGGAGATCCTTTGGTCTGCTGATCCTGCTTCATCATGATCTTCAAATAAAATAAGCGCGACGATGAACTTTTCTGTAGAGCCTTGACCTATTTTTAAACCCGAATCACCGGACTCATCAACAAAGACAAGCACAATAATCAAGCCTTATTAACTAGTAATAGTTGTCGCATGTCTTAGTACAACCGATTTTAGCCCGATGAAGGGCATAGATAAATCACATTCTATCAGTGAGATCGACTCGCATATGACGCATCTCCTGGGCACTTCTCCTACGGAAATATCCCGTTCCGGTTGGTCACGGTTTTGGTCACGGTTCAGTCACGGTTTTGGTCCCGATTACGGGTCAAAGCCGGGATCAATCTGTAGCAATGGGTCAGGCAATAAGGCATTGAGATATCTAGAGAAAATCTTAATCTGTCACAGCCTGTAAAAATCTATCAAAATAGCCCCAAATCCTTATCATAATCCGCGTGTCGGGGGTTCGAAGCCCTCCGCCGCTACCATTCTTCCCCAACCTTCATGATCCTGTCCCCCTGCTTTCGCACACCGCGCAACCGATGTCGAACGGCGCCTCTCGGCTAATTCGACCGCCTCATTTGCCACGGCTCGTCGCCGGGGTGCCGTTTGCAGAGACTGTAGACGCTTCCCTCCAGACATTCCTCGAACTCTTTTCCCTGGGTTTGTTTCACGAATTCCAGAAACCCATAGATGTTTCGGATCTCTTCGTCGTCGAATCCCATCGTCCTGAGAAGCTCATCGCTTGAGCGAAAAGACAAGGGATAGGGGAGAATTCTGAACCGGTATTTTCCCGAGTCTTGGAATTTCACAATGATGCCGTATAAATCTTTCAGCATCATGAAGGAAGAGATCAGGCATTCATAGCTCTGCTGGCTTGCCCGAATAAGCAGGTAGATGAAATCGTCGTTATAGCTTTTGATCAGTTTTTCATAGTCGTCCTGCGTAAACATACCTGAAATCTTTCTGCTTAGAATGTGGGTGAACGGCATGCGCCACTGCGATTTCCGAGGACAAGCCGTCCCGGGCATGCCCGACAGGGAAATTATATAAGATTAGGATGTCGGATGTCATCTCCCCCCGGTCTTCCCGCAATGGATTCAATGTGGGGCCGGTCGGCAGGACGAATGACCAGAGTGAGCTGGCTGTGATCAATGGAGAGAACATTCCGGCGATCGGCTATTTTGATCTGATCGGTCTCGAATACCAGCCGCTTCCCCGGCCCTCCGATCCGGTGAAGTTGATCGACGGGCTCGGCGATCTGATCGCCGCCGTCGCCTATGTTCGTTCAGGAGAGCTGACGATTTCCGATTGGATCCGGTCGCGGCGAGGGAAAAAGAAGTATGTCACGTTTCGATTGGAAGACCTCGGCCCCGTCCTCGCCGCGTTGCCGACGGCATTGAGGCGCCTGGCGGGGGAGTGTTCCGAGCTTGTTTTAGGAAGCGGCCTGAAGCGGCGTCTTAAAAGGCTCTTTTTCTTTTGAAAGCGGCCGACGGCTCCCATCGGGCAGCCATTCTAACGTCCGACGCCGTCTGACCCGGTGTTTCCTTATTCGTCTTCTTCGATCAGCTTGTATCCGAGGGAGGGGACCGTCTCGATGGCGGCGGCGAGCATCGGGATCTTCTCGCGGAGCCGGCGGATATGGACATCGACCGTCCGGGTCGTCCCGAAGTAGTCATAGCCCCAGATCGTATTGAGAAGGTAGTCCCGCGTCAGCACCCGCCCCTTGTTTTTCAGCAGGTGCTCGAGGAGGGCGAATTCTTTGGCGGTCAGCGCCACCTTCTTCTCGCTCGCCTTCACCTCATGCCGGCCGAGGTCCATCGTCAGGTCGCGAAAATGGTACCCGGAGGCCGACTCCCGCCGCTCGGTTCGGCGCAGCAGCGCCTTCACCCGGGCCATCAGCTCCTTGGGAGAGAAAGGCTTCGTGACATAGTCGTCGGCCCCCAGCTCCAGCCCGACCACCTTGTCGCTCTCTTCATCGCGGGCGGTCAGGAGCAGAATCGGGAGGGAGGCGGTCTCCTCCTTGCCGCGTAGCTTCCGGCAGACCTGGAGGCCGTCCTCTCCCGGCATCATCACGTCGAGGATCACCAAGGAGACCGGCTGCTTCGAGGCGATCTTGAGCGCCTCCGTCCCATTGGAGACGGCAATCGGCTCGAACCCTTCTTTCTGAAGATGGTGGGCGACCAGTTTGGTTAAATCGGGCTCGTCATCCACCACCAAGATCTTCTGAGACATGCATCCCCCTAAAGTAAGATCAGCGTCATTCGACCGCGCGTTCGTCTCGAACGCCACCCGGTCGATTTACCTCATTTCAATCTTACCGATGTCTGATTAAGGGGAGGTTAATCAGATGTAAATTCTTTGTTTCAGGAACGGCGGGTCTTTCGCATGGCTATTCTTTCCAAGAATTGCGAAAGATCGTCCGGAAGACCGCCGGAAATCCTACTTGGCGGCCTGGACGATCCTCTCCGGCGAGTAGGTCGGAGAGACCTTCCGAATCCGCGCCAGGATATCTTCCTTTTCTCCCCGTGACCGCGCGGTGGTATATTGCCGCTCCAACCGCTTGACCTTGTCGCGGAGGTTTCGCTTCTTGCGGATCATGAACTGCCGTCGTTTCTTAGACACTTTTGCCATTCGATTCCTCCTCAGTTATTAAAATCGGGAGCGTTCAGACGCTTCCCTTGCCTGCATGGTGATCCTTCTGCTCCAACCGCGCGCCGCGCATCCCCCTTATCCAAACCGGCTCAGCGGACAGGCCTCGTGGGGATGGGGCCGGGCGGTGCAGTACTTCCGTCCATACTCGATGACCAAATAGGTAAACCGAAACCACTCCTCTTTCGGGATCAGCTCCATCAAATCCCGCTCAATCTTCTCCGGGTCGCTCTCCCGCGTCAGCTTCCAGCGCCGGGTGAGCCGCTTCACATGGGTGTCGACCGCGATCCCCTCGACGATGTTGTAGGCATTGCCCAAGACGACATTGGCCGTTTTTCGTCCGGCGCCGGGAAGGGTCCGCATCTCCTCCATCGTTCGGGGGAGGGTCCCGCCGAACCGCTCCTTGAGCAGGCGCGCCGCCCCCAAGACGCTCTTGGCTTTATTCCGATAGAAGCCGGTCTGCCGGATATCTTGTTCAAACAGCTCCGGATCGGCATTCACATAGTCGTCGAGCGTCTTATATTTCTTAAAGAGGGTCGCGGTGACCTGGTTCACCATCTTGTCGGTGCATTGCGCCGAGAGGACCACCGAGACGAACAGCTCCCAATGGTTGGAAAAGTTCAAAACGATCTTCGCTTGCGGAAAGAGCGTCTTGAGCTCGGCGATGATCTCCTCGGCCCGCTGCCGCCGCTCGGCTTTTTGGTCGGGGCGCTTTTTCATCCCGCCTATTCTACGCATCTCGGCTGAATTTCTCCATCACAAAATAAATCGGCCCGGCGCCCCCTTCTTCCGGGCGATTGTGGCGCCCGCTTCGTCTGTGGCAGAATAAAAAAAGGGAATTTCATTGGGAATGATCTGAAGGAGGCAGTATGGCTGAACCACAACAACAAAAAAAAGAAGATGAACGGGCCTTTTCGTTTTTGCGGTTGAACGACCGCCCGAGCAAGCCCCGCCCGCGCGGCGTCACCGAGATCCGGGGGCCGTATTACACGCCGATGGGAAAGCGGTATCTCCAAGACGTTCTGGAAACGATGAGCGCCTACGTCGATGCCCTCAAGTTTGCCGGTGGCTCCTTCTCTCTGATGCCGCGGCGCGCCGTCAAAGAGCTGCTCGACCTCTGCCACTCCTATGATGTGCTCGTCTCCACCGGCGGGTTTATCGAGCATATATTGACCCAAGGCCCGCAGGCGGTGGAGAACTACATCCGCGAGTGCAAAGCGCTCGGATTCGACATCATCGAGATCTCGGCCGGCTTCATCACCCTCCCGACCGATGATCTTCTCCGGTTGGTCGAGAAAGTCCAAAAAGCGGGGATGAAGGCGAAGCCGGAGGTCGGGATTCAGTTCGGCGCCGGCGGGGCAACCGCTTCCGCGGAGCTGCAGGCGGAGGGGACGCGCGATCCGGAGTGGGCGATCCTGCAGGCGAAGCGGTTCATCGATGCGGGGGCTTACATGATTATGATCGAGTCGGAGGGGATCACCGAGAATGTGCCGACCTGGCGGATCGATGTCGTCGCCAAGATTGTTCGCGGCCTGGGGCTGGAGAAGCCGATGTTTGAAGCGGCTGATCCGGAGGTGTTTGCCTGGTATATCAAAAATTATGGGCCGGAGGTGAACCTTTTCGTCGATCACAGTCAAATCGTTCAGCTGGAGTCGCTCCGGTCGGGGATTTGGGGGACGAAGAGTCTTTGGGGGCGGGTGGTTACTTATAAGGCGGCGTGAGGCGGATGGCGAGGTTTCAGAGTAGGTAACAGAGTGCGTCAGCGACACGTCGTCTCTTTGATTAGACCCTCAATTCCATCTCTTTAGGAGGTGTATTGTGATCTCCCTTCTCCCATTTGATGCGGTTCCGAAAGGGCTGCTCGATTTTCTAAGGGAAGAGATTGCCCTTCGGTTTGGCGGGGAGGTCTGGATTGGCGATTCTTTGACGATTCCGGAGGGGGCGTATGATCGGAATCGGAATGAGTTTCGCTCTTCGATTTTTCTTCGGGTGTTGGAAGCGGGACGGGGGGAAGAGGAGCGGCGGTTGGGGATCGTCGACGCGCCCCTCTACAATCCTGAGTCGGATCCGGTGCTGGCGGAGGTCGATCGGGTCGATCGCGTCGCCATCGTCTCCCTCGCGCCGCTTCATCCCGGGGTGGAGCGCGCCCCGGAAGACGATTCACTTTTTCGGACGCGGCTGCTCAAAGAGGGGGTGCATGCGCTGGGACGGACCTATCCATTCGACCCTTGCGAGAATCCGAAGTGTGTTATGCATCTCTCGAGTTCTCTGGATGAAATCGACCGAAAGAGCGCCGATTTCTGCATGGTCCATCAAGCAACGCTCAGGCAGGCCAGGCTCAGGCATCGATAAAGGGATGCGAGCGTCTCTGGTTTTAAATAAAAACGGCCGGGGCGTCTGCCTCGGCCGTTGCGCTTTCTCTTAAACCCTTCGCCCGCTTCCGGTTGCCGTGTCTGTCTCAGAGCGCATTTTCTTCGTCGATGCCGGAGCGTCATGTGAGAATGAGGATGAGTGAGAGGGGAGGGCGTTAGGGGAGAAGCTGCCACTCGTCTTTTTCGATCATGACTTTCTGTCCGGCCTGAATCTGCTTGAGGTCATTCCGGTCGAACATCCCGAGGTACCGGTCGATCCGATCCTGTTCGGTGATCCGATCTTCCTTCAGCTGGCCCGAGGGTAATTTATACTTTCTGATCAAAACTGCCATTTCTTTCTCCTGGTTTCGTTATTGTGCATCGTCGATCTAGGCGTTCAAAAAGCCCAGATTTTATCCGGATCGGGGGATGAAGTCAATACGATTTTCATCCCCCGATCCGGAGGATCCTACCACCGTTTCGGGCGCTTTTTGAAATCGGTCTCTTTCCAGCCGCCCTCTTTTTTGCGACGTGCCTGGAACGGCTTTTTATCCGACTTCGGTTTGGCGGCACCGGCCGCCGGCTCTTTCACTTCGAACCCGGCGACGAGCACCTGCGGAATGCGGGAGCCGATCAGCCGCTCGATGTCGCGAAGGCTTCCCCGCTCTGTGGGGGCCATCAGCGAGATCGCGTCCCCCGTTCCCTTGGCGCGGGCGGTTCGCCCGATCCGGTGGACATAATCCTCCGGCGCCTCCGGCATTTCATAGTTCACCACGTGCGTGATCCCTTTGACATCCAGCCCGCGCGCGGCGATGTTGGTCGCCACGAGCACCTGGATCTTCCCCCGCCGGAACTGCTCCAGCGCCTGGGTCCGCGCTCCCTGGCTCTTATCGCTGTGAAGGGCGGCGACGCTCTTTCCCTTTTTCATCAGATGGGTGGCAAGGTCGTTCGCACGGTGTTTCGTCCGGGTGAAGACGAGCACCTGGCTCATCTTCTCCTGATCCATCAGGTGGACCAGCAGGTCGCGCTTTCTGGAGGAATCGACCGGATAGACCACCTGGCGAACCCCTTCCGCCGGCGTTCCCTGTCGCGCCACTTCAATCTCGTGGGGATCGGTTAGGATTTGATCGGCGAGCTTCTTCACCTCTCCCGAAAGGGTGGCCGAGAAGAAGAGGGTCTGCCGGTCTTTCGGAAGGTGCTTGAGGATCGCCTGAATCGCAGGGAGAAATCCCATGTCGAGCATCCGGTCGGCCTCGTCGAGAACGAGCACTTCCAGATTTTTAAAGTTGACCGTTCCTTGGCGCATATGGTCTTGGAGCCGTCCCGGTGTGGCGACAAGGATATCGACCCCGCGGCGAAGCGAATCTTTCTGCGGACGGATGCCGACGCCGCCGAAGACCACCTCGGTTTTCAACCGAAGGAACCGGCCGTAGGTGCGGATGCTGTCGTCGACCTGGGCCGCCAGCTCTCGGGTCGGCACCAACACCAGCGCCCGAAGCGACGGCGATTTTCCTTCGCGAAGGCGATGCAAAATCGGCAGGGTGAATCCGGCGGTCTTGCCGGTGCCGGTCTGGGCGCAACCGGTGAGGTCTCTCCCGGTCATGATCGCCGGAATCGCTTGAGCCTGAATCGGTGTAGGGGTTTCATAGCCGCGTGATTTAACGGCGCGAATAATTTCGGGGGCAAGCCCCAGACTTTCGAATGACATTCAATCTCCTAATTTAACAAGTGAGGGACCGCGGTCCCCGCGTGGCAAGCAAAATCCCAACGGGGCGCTCTCCGCAGCTATCTAAATTTAGCTATTAGATAGAAGGGTAGAAGCATGGCGCCGCGGTGGCCCATTTCTGCTCGGGTTTTAAGAACCGTGTGAAGTGTAAGAGTCCATCGATGGGAGTGGATGAACCCGCTTCTGAGGAGGGATCAAACTAAGCGGATTCCGCCTCGTGGTTCATGAAACTGACGTAAAGGTATCACAGACAAGGCCGGATAAGCAAGAAAAAACAGAAGGGTGAGGGAGATTACATTGCAATGGATGCGGTGGGTCAGTCGTTCGGTCCCGGCGTCTCGACGGGGACGGCGTATTCCCCGATGACGTTGTTGTCGGCATCGATCAACGCCACTTTTTTGACCGCCGGCTCCTTTTTTATTTTGATCAGGGCAAACGGCGCGGTCATCACCGCCGCCTGAAGGTCGCCCGGGGAGGGGGCCGCCGTCTCTATTTTCACCCGCACCGTCTCTTTGGCGCGGGTCACCTCCGCGATCTTTAACCGATATCCCGCTGAAGGTTTCTCCCCAAGAGAGATAAAAACGGCCCACCATTGTTGAAAATCGATGTCGGGGAGGGGCGCCGGGGGGAGCCGATCGGAGTGGATCTCCGTGACGAGCCGCTCAAAAGCGGCCCGGTCGCCGATCACCTCGACGGAGGGGGACGAAGCGCGCTTTCCCGAAGTGATCCCTTGATCGATCGTGGCATAGTCCATTTTAGAGGCCGCACAGGCGGCCAGAGCGAGTAAGATCGTCCAAACAATCCAAAGCGGCCGGGCGGTGCTCCGGAAGGCGCTCGCGGTCGTCTTCTTCACAGAAAAAAAACTCAATGGAGCCGCCTCAGTTTCTTGCCTTGAAGGCCGGCCGCCGATCGGACCGATTGGGGAGAGGCGAGCTCTCCGACCGAAAAGTTGATATTCGGAAGATCTTCCCCCGGTTTCACGGTGACATCGTCCGGGAAGAAGCCGCAGGCATCTTCGTTGTCGCAAATCACGCCGTCGCCGTCTCGATCGGTCCCGGCGGCGATCAGATAGGTGCCGGCCGGTGTCTGAGGGGTGGTATAAGCATAATGCTGGTCGGCGGTCGTCTGCGCTTCGTCGACCGTCTCCAGCGTCTCCTTGTTGATGACGAGGACAAAAACCGTCCCGACGTTCCCCTCGGTCGCCCCGCCGACCGACATCCGGACCTCGACCGTCGCCGTCCGGCTCCCTTGCGAGGCGTCCGAGGTGATCGTGATCGTCGCCGTCTGACTTCCCGACGGCAGTGAGGTCCGATCGACGGTGGCGCTGATCGTCAGCGGCGTGGTCCCGGAGGCCGGCGTGACGGTCAGCCAGGGGGCGTCGGCCGAGACCCCGGTCACCTGGAGCGTCCCGATGCCGGCATTTTTAATGTCGATCTGGAGGGTGCTGATGTAATTGCTGAAATCGAGCACCGGGGTCGAGACGGTCAGAATCGAGCCGGTCGGGATGGTTTGCGTTCCCCCGCCGGGAACCGCCTTGGCCGCCTGCACCGCCAGGGCGGCATCGATCAGTCCATGTCCGTAAAAATCATCCCGGCCGGGAAGCCCCAGGTCCCGCGTGATCCGCTGCGTCGTCGACGGGTGGGTGCCGGCGAGGAGCTGATCGATATCGACCGGGGTGAGTTTCGGATTCACCGCCAGCATCAACGCCAGCACCCCCGCCACATGGGGGGCCGCCATCGAGGTCCCCTGGTAGAAGCGATAGAAGAACTGGCCGCTGTCGTCGCCGAGCGTGCTTAAGATCCCGTCGGGGAATCCATCTCCGTTGAGGTCGACGGCGGTGTTTCCGCCGGGGGCGGCGACGTCGACCGTCCGGCCGTAGTTGGAATAGGGGGCTTTTTTCGAATTAATATCGACCGCCGAGACCGAAATCACCCCTTCGAGACTGGCGGGGGAACTGGGGGCGCTGCTGTTCTCATTTCCCGCCGCGGCGACGACGATCACATTCGCGTTTCGCGCCGCGGTGATTGCATCTTGCATCGTCTGGCTGAAGCCGGAACCGCCGAGGCTCATGTTGATGATCCGGGCCGGCGCCGGGGGAAGGGTCCCGGAGCTGTTCGAGAGGCCGGCGGCATAATAGATCGCCTGGGCGATATCGGCGTCGCTTCCGCCGCCGTCGCCCAAGACACGCAGCGGCATGATCTTCGTCTGCCAGGTGATCCCCGCCACGCCGATCCCATTGTTGGTCACCGCGCCGATGGTGCCGGCGACGTGGGTGCCGTGAAAGCTGCTGCTCTGGTGCTTCGGATCGTCGCCGACATCGGTCGGGTCGGCATCGAGGCCGTTCCCGTCGCCCGCCGTCGCCGGGTCGCTGATGAAATCATATCCGGCGATCAGCCGCGACTCCAGATCGGGATGGTGCAGCACCCCGGTATCGATGACCGCCACGATGATGTCGTCGCTTCCGGTCGTCACCTCCCATGCCTGTGAAAGGTTCATCAGGGCGAAATCCCATTGGAGCGGATAGTGGGTGTCGTTCGGGACCGGCACGGCGGAGGGCCTTCGGAGGAAGTTTGCCTCGGCATAGGCGACCTCCGGGTCCGCTTGAAGGTGCTGAATCGTCGCCAGGGTGAGCGCTTTTAATTCATTCGCCGCGCTCTTCGCCGTTTTTATTTTCAATCGGACCGCGGTTCCGTTCTTTAGCAAAAGGGAGGGGAGGGTCGCCTGCATCCGTTCGACCCCCTGCGGGAGTGATTGCTTTTGCACCAGCCGGTGCCGGGCGGCGAGCGATGCGCTTTTCTCCTTCGCCCCGGGTCCCGTCTGCTTCAGCTTCACCAGCACCTCTCCCGGAACAAAGTCGGCCCCGGGCGGAACCGCCTCTCCGGCGGTCGACAAGCTGCCGATCGGCGCGACGTTGAGGACATAGGCGCTGGTTCCGGCGAAGGCGACGACCCCGACGAGAAAATCGCCGCCGGCGGTCGTTTCAATCAACTCGGTTTCGGTCAATCCGGCCGACGAATCGACCACTTTGCCGGTGGTGTCCATCAAAACGAGGTCCAAATCATTTTTGTCGAGATCGTTCGCCGCGATGCTGAGAGTGATCCGGACCGGACCGGCCGCAGTGAGCTTGAAGATGTCGGGGAGGCGGACCTCCCCGTCGCTGGTCGGGAGGGTGGCGCCCGGATCGCTGATGGAGGCGCTTCCCGCAACGGCGATCGGGCTGGAAATCGGCTGGGGCTGCGCGATGCTGTCGTTCGGCTCGACCTCGACCGTATTGTTCGGCGGGATGCTCAACTTGCCCGAAGCGGTTCCCATCGCCGCCGCCGGTGCTCCGCTGCTCTTCCCGCCCCCCCCTCCGCCGCCGCAGGCGGTGAGGAGCAGGGATCCGATGAAGAGGGGGATGAACCAAGAAAGAGAAACCCGACTCCCCTGGAGGGATACCTTCCGTTGCATGTTATTTTTCCTGATGTCCGACCGGAGAATACCGCAGATCATTTCGTATTCAGTTTACGTGAACTCTCCGAAAAGAGTCAATGCGGATGAGGTCTCGGAGGTTCTTTTTATTCGGAACAGGTCGTATTTGCATGTGGAATGGTCCCGGTCAAAGAAGCCAGGGGGAGTGGACGGCTCCTTTAAATAGCGTTGCGATCCTTTGCCTCCGCCCGCAGGTAAGCGGGCGTCAGCGTTCCAGCGTTTTGCGCGAAGGGTCCCGCGCCGGATCTTCTGCGGGGAGGGCGTCGCCGACCCATTCTCTTGTTTTCCAGGCAGGGACCGGCGTTTCGCAGCCGGTTTTCGGGACGAAGTCGGAGCGCTTCACGCGGGTCATCTGATGGATGTAGCGGGGGCAGTTCGGAAAAACCTCGCGGGCGTGGACCCGGACGATGAACTGCGCTTCGGGATAGTCGGACAGGAGCGGATCGTTCGGATCGATCGTCGCCTCCCCCTGGACCCGCATCCGGGATTGGTTTTCGAAGTCGATGAAGAGCATCCCGACCCGGCCGGTCGCCTGAATATTCCCCATCGATAAATACATCCCATTGCCGTCATAGTTCGGAAAGGCCAGGGTGCGGGAATCGACCACCCGGACAAATCCCGGTGCTCCCGCTTTGTAAGAGCAGGTCGGATTTCCGCGATCGTCGACCGTTGCCAGGAAGAACATGTCGAGGCTTCGAATAAATTCGACATCTTCTTCATCGAAGCCATCCCGGACGATCGTCTCATCGAGCCGGTCGGCCAGCCGGCGGGTGTCGAACTGATCCTGCAGCTTCCGGTGCCCCTCACGATAGATATCGGACATCGCTTTCCCTCCTCGCTCCTCGATTGAGGGCCACGATAGCAAAGCGGCTGGGCCGGCGTCAAGGTCGGAGTGATCTTCTTTTCGGCTGATTTTCTAATGGGGAGCGCGTTCGGATTTTTACGCTCAGAAGAAAACGGATGAGGAGAACCCTCGTTCAGATTTGCCCGGGTCTATTTCTTCTGCGCAGCTCCTTCGGCCGGGATGTTTTGGAAGTGCTCATTGGCCCAGGCGAGCGCGGCGGTGTAACATTCCGGAATCGCTTTCGGATCGATTCCCATCTGCTGGGCGAGGGTGTCGAATGCGTTCCAATTCGCCTCCAGGTAGGCGAGGCTCAGGCGGTAGAGGTCGTCCATCCGGCCCCCTTTTCCGAGAAGGGCGTTCTTGATGTCCTGGGTGATCGGCATGCCGTCCAAAATTTCCGCCATCGGCTTGCCGACCAATCCGTCTATGAGGGAGAGCATCCCCATCAAAAAAAGATCGTCGGCGCGGTGGCCCAGCTTGCACGGCTCGGCCAGCAGCTCCAGGAATCGGCCGCGCAGGGTCGCCTGAAAGACCAGCTCCGGCGGCCGGTCGCCCGCCAGCCCGGCGAGCGCGATGAACGACGCCCACCGTCGAAAGGATTCCTCCCCGAGCATCACCAGGGCATGTTTAATCGACTGGATCTCCACCTGCCAGCCGAAGAAGGCCGAATTGATGTAGCAGAGGAGCTTGTAGGAGAGGGACATCTCGACCTTGAGAATTTTCTCCAGCCGGTCAAAGTCGAGCTCGGGGCGTTGGATCTCTTCCAAGATCCGGAGGTAGTTGAGCTTGAAGCCGGGGATCTCTTTCCCCTTCATCAAAACCGGCTTGCTGAAAAAGCTCCCTTGGAAAAGGTGTCCGCCGGCGGTCATCGCCGATTCGAAATCGGTCCGGCTCTCCAGCTTCGAGGCGAGGAGCTGGGTCGCCCCCGGCAGACGCCCTCGGAAGTCGCCGTCTGCTTTCGACACGGCGGCGCCGTCGATCTTCACGATGTCGGCGAGCTCCAGCAATGCCGCGCGCTGCGGCGCCAGGGCATATTCGCCGAGGACGAGGGGGATTCCGGCCTCTTTCAGATTCCGGCAGGCGGTCAGGACCGTCGGGTCGGCGTCCATCTCTTCCAACAGCTCCACGCCGACCTGGCTGCTCGGCAAAACGGTCGCCGCCTCCTGCAGCAGGAGATTGCGGGTCAGCGGGACGAACGCTTTTTTCCCGCCGCTGACCGCGTCGATCCCCAGCTGGTAGAGGGCATCGGC
Organism: Candidatus Manganitrophaceae bacterium; assembly: GCA_016200325.1. NCBI lineage: Bacteria > Pseudomonadati > Nitrospirota > Nitrospiria > Candidatus Troglogloeales > Candidatus Manganitrophaceae > Candidatus Manganitrophaceae bacterium. Next base: position 364,844 of record JACQEZ010000019.1, on the reverse strand, counting down.
CACCTTCGACGCCGCCTGATCGGGGCTGAGCGCGCCGACCATCCCGTCGAGCCCATCCCGAAACAGCACCTCATATCCGACGACCTCTTCCATCCGGTTGAAAATCGGATGCCGCACCAGGTAAATCTCCATCGTCCTCCTCCGGTCATTCCCTGCATGGATACCATGCCGATGCCGATCGGTCAAGGAAAGGAGGGTCCTGATTTTTCATTTGCCCCTCGGACGGGATTGAAGGCCGTCCGCGAGGGGGGGAGATCGTCCGGGGAGATCGTCCGCTGACCGACCGGACGCCCGCTGTGCGCCGGCGTTTTTCGATCGGGTTTCTGTTGAGGACGACCGCGGAGAGGATTGCTTCCTTCAGCGGTAAAAAGTATACTGCCGGGAGCGGTTTCGGAATTTCTATTTGGAGGTCCGATGACGATGAAGTGGCTCTGGGTATCGATCTTTCTCCTCTCTTTTCCTTGGGCCGCCCGCGCTCAGGAGCCGGCGTCGATTCGCGAGCGTCTCGAAGCGCTTCATGTCTCCTTTTCCCCGGAGGGGTTCATCGAGCAGATCCGGCGGGGGGATGCCGATCGGGTGAGTTTATTTTTAGAGGCGGGGATGAGCCCGAACGTGCAAGACAAGAGCGGCCGGCCGGCGTTGATTTGGGCCGCCGGAAATGGCCAGGTCGCCGTGATCGAACAGCTGCTTCAGCGCGGCGCCGATCTCTGCGGGGCCGGGGGCCGGGCGCAGTCGGCGTTGCTCTGGGCCGCTTCCAACGGCCGGACCGAGGCGGCCCACGCGCTCCTGAAGGCGGGGGGGCGGACGTGTGAAAAAGATAAAACGCGGATGACCTCGGTGGTCGGCGCGGCGGCGAACGGCTATGCCGAGACGCTGAAGCTGCTCCTCGAAAAGCTCGACGATGTCACCTATGACGAGAAGGCCGGCGCGCTCGCCGCGGCGGCGGAACGGGGCCATCTCGAGGTGATCCGCCTCTTGCTCGAGGCGGGGGTCGATGTCGATGCGAAGACGGCAAGAGGGGCCACCCCCCTCGGCGGCGCCGCCCTCCGGGGCCGGGCGGAGGCCGTTCAGCTCCTCCTCGACCGAGGGGCGAATCCCAACGCCACGGCCGATCTCCATCAGACGGTCCTGGGGGCCGCCGCCGAAGGGGGACACCTCGACATCGTCAAAACCTTGTTGGCGCGGGGCGCCCGGGCCGACGGGGCGGCGCTGCGGGGGGCGGCGCGGGCCGGGTATGCCGACATCGTCTCAACGCTGCTCGACGCCGGGGTCGATCCGAATGCCGGCACCTTCGACGGCGAGACCTCCCTGCTGCAAGCGACCGCCGCGAAAAAGATCCCCGTCGTGGCGCTGCTGATCGCGCGGGGAGCCAACCTCAATGCGAAGACCCTCACCGACGACACCCCGCTTCTGCTGGCCGCCGGGTACGGGGAGCCGGCGCTCATCGCCCTTCTCCTCAAGAACGGCGCCGACGTTCAGGCGCGGGGGAAGGAGGGGCGGACGGCGCTGATGCAGGCGGCCCTCTCCGGAAACGGGGAGGCGGTGAACCTCTTGATTCGGGGGGGCGCCGAGGTCGATGCCCAAGACGAGATGGGAAAAACGGCGGCCGTTTACGCCAAAGAGCGGGGTCATGCCGAGGTGGCCCAAGTTCTGGCGAAGGCTGAGAAGGAGGCGGCCCCGTCGGAAGAAAAATTAAACGTGGAGCGGGTTCAAAATCCGGCCCCGCCGGCTGAGACGGATAGAACCGATTCAGACGAAGCGGCCGGCGCGGGCCGATAAGCGGCGCCGAGCCCTGTCGTTGGATCGGTGAACGCTCCGATTCCCCGTTCCAAATGTTCTTATCTTTATTGCGACCATCCTACTTTGAACTCGTCCCGGAACCGGTCCCGCCACGTTGAATCTCACCCTCCAACGTCCTATAATGAAGATATGAAGAAGACTGGACTTACGCCGAAAACGCTTTTTAAGCCGTTCCTCTCCCTGCTCCTCCTCGCCGCGCTTATCAGCCCGGCGCCGGCGGAGCTCTACTCCTGGAAGGATGGAGAGGGGGTCCTCAACGCCACCAATGACCGCGGCAACGTTCCCCCCGGCGTCCGCCCCGATGTGTTGAAAGAGCCCCCCTCGCCCGCCGCGCCGAAAACCCCGGCCCCCCCGCCCGCGCCGACCGCGCCGCTTCCCGAATCGCCCACCCCGGCGGCGGCGCCGGAGGAGACGCGCGTGATGCAGGGGACCTTTGCCGTTCAGCTTGCGGCGGAGCTCGGGTTGGGCGATTCCCTCTCGCCGGAGGAGGCGGCCGACCTGCTCACGCAGCGCCGGATCACGCCGGCGTTGGGACGATGGAGCCTGGAGGCGCCGATCACCCCGGAGCTCGTCTCGCGGCTTCGGCTCTTGGCCGTTTCGGCGGCGCAGCGCGGCGCCCTCTCCGTTCAGCCGGAGGAGGCGCTGCTCGCCTTCGATACCACCGCCGCGCTCCTGGGCGTCGCAATCCCGATCCGATCCGATCCGGCGCTTACCAACGTCCCTTCGACCTCGCCGGTGCTCGATGCGCCGCCGTTGATCTTGATCGCCCCGCCGCCGGAGCCGTACTTCTCCTCTTATCTCTGGGTGCCGGTCGATCAGGGGTTCTTCTGGAACGGGGTGTCATGGAACGGATTTTTCGTCTTCAACCAGCCTGTCCACTTCCACGGCCGCCGGTTTGGATTCCACGATCATTTTATTGAGCACCGCTTCACCGACCACCTCCGCCAAGACCGCTTTATCCAAGACCGTTTTATGAACGACCGTCGGTTCGGCCTCCCCCCGTTCTATGAACGCCGCCCGGTGCCGCTTCCGCCGCAGCCGTTCGTTCTCGATCACCCTGGCCGCCGCCTTCATGGCGCCCCCTCTGCTCGGCCTTTCTCCGCCGGCCGGCCGACCGTGCAGCCCCGGTCGTCCTTCGGCGTCACGCCGCTCGCCCCCCCTTCCGGCCCCGCGATCTCGCCGATGGCGCCGCCGCTGTCGCAGGCCACTCCGCACACACCTTCTTCGCTGGCCCCCGCGGGTGCCTCTCGCCGGTCGTTGAGAGGGCGCTAAGGTTCTCATCCCACCCTCCTCCCCGTTCAAATCAGAAGGACGCCGATTGATTTTTCCTCCTTCCGCCTTCCGCATTGTAGGATTGACCGACCTTGCTCTTTTCTTCCGATTTGTTATAGTTACCTTCATCCCCCAAAGAAATATCAGGAGCCGGAGGTTGTATGGCGGAGGAGACGAAGTTCTGTATCTGCTGCGGTGAGAATGTTCCGTGGAATCGGATCACCCGCGACGGCAACGAGGAGCTCACCTGCATCTACTGCGGATTTATTTTGGGGGCGAAGCCGCTTCCCGCCTCGGCGGCCAAGTGCATCCTCACCGTCGACGATGTGGCGTTCGTCAACGACCTGCTGAAGGGGATGTTGGTGAACAAGGGGCTCGCCGACACCGTGATCACCGCCGGCAATGGACAGGAGTTTATCGGCCTCTTCAATGCGCGGCTCGCCGACCATCAGCCGGTCGACCTGGTGATCCTCGATCTGGAGATGCCGGTGATGGATGGGATCGCCGCCGCCCGGATGATGCGGGCGCTCGAAGGGAAGTACCAGGTCCCCCGGTCGCCGATTCTCTTCTTCTCCGCGCGAAAGTGCGACGACACTTTAAAAAAACAGCTCGGCGTCTTTGCCCCCGCCAGCTACGTCAACAAAGGAACGTCGTCCGGCATGGACGGTCTGGTGGAGCGGGTCGACCAGCTGGTCACCCATCTGCTCAATAAACAGCGCGCGACGGCTTAACCCACTGCACCGATTATCTCTACCTTCGTTTCTTCTTCTTTCTTGAAAAGGTTCTTTTCTTAAACGCTCTACTTCTGATCCTCGTGTGCGAAGGTGAGGAAATAGCGCATTCTGCATTTCTGATGAAGACGAAAGCGCGACGGCGTGATGGGGTGAAGCTCCCCACTGGTTGACGATCTGATTCTCCCTACCCATACTTCAATTCTTAATTAAACGATTACCTCTGAAAAACTACCCAGTCCAAAAAAGTTGTCCATCCCAATCAGAAGTTAGTTCATTGAAAATTTTTGTAGAGTCTATTATAGTGGCTCAAGGTTTACCTTCGGTGTAAGCCGCAATTTGCATTTAATTAAGACGTGCTAAGCAGTGTTAGCAAGTGTTAGCAGTACTAACTGCATATAGTGAGTCAAACTGTGCTTAGTGAGTCTAACACCTGCTAGAGAGTGTCCATAGTGTTAGTGAGTGCTAAGTGGTGTTAGCAAGTGTTAGCAAGTACTAACTGTATATAGTGTCAAACTGTGCTTTAGTATAAGACTGAAGGTGCTGACAATATTAACCTAAAACAAATTTGGACAATATTTTTAGCTTAGTACTCAAGTCCATGTAATAAGTTAAAGTAGACCTATGTCTAGGTCATAGATCGAATTGAGATTAATCCAAAAATAAGGAAAAGAGCCGGCAGGGTGCGATGATTGATCGGGTGACTTCCAAGAACGGTGTCGCCATTCGACTCACTGATGAACGATGGGCTCATATCACGGAAGAGCATTGTGAGCTGGCCGGATCACGCTCGGAGGTAGTGGCGACCGTGTTGCAGCCGGAGCGTATCCTGATCGCCGTCCGAGAACTAGAAGAGAGCAAGCATCTTGTCGTTGTCTATCGGGAAGGGTCGAATGACGGTTTTATCATTACCGCGTTCCTGACTCGAAGAGTCCGGTCGCTTGCAAAGAGGAGACAGGTATGGCCATAACCGATTTTCAGGAATATTTGAAACTGATTCCGGCCGTCAACCGGGCGCCACAGCACGCGGTCTGGCTGACGTACGACGCCGAGGCGGACACACTGTATGTGAATTACAAGAAGCCGAGCTACGCCACTGACAGCGAAATGACGGACGACGATGTGATCGTCCGGTATGAAGGCGATGAGGTCATCGGTTTTACCGTTTTGCACGCGAGCAAACGGGCCAAGAAATGACGGCACAGGCTGTGCCAGAAATGGGAGTCAGTGGGACAGCAGACTTTGACTCTGTTTGTCTAGGATTACCCTGAAGCCGATCTGTTTTCTTGAACTTTTCCTTCCGATTATCTATATTAGGCCATTCGTTTCATCCCCCAGAGAAATACCAGGAGCCGGGCACTATATTCTTGAATCTCAAAATTCAAGACTTGACCCCAAGATCTTTACGAAGCCTATTCCTCTCCTTCAATTTGGCAACAGGCTGTTGCCGGATTATCCACCCCTTCGCCGGGATCGGAGTCTCGGCAACAACTTGTTGCCAAAATGGATGAGCGGCAAGGGGTAGAATTGATACGGAAGGCTGTTGAAGAAATTCCATGGGGGCACCACCTTTTGATTCTCAACAAGATCCAAAAACCCGCTGTCCGCTTTTACTACCTCCGCGCCACGGCGCGGTTCGGCTGGAGCCGCAACGTCTTGCTGAATCAAATCAAGGCCGGGGCGTATGAGCGGTCTCTCAAAGAGGGGAAGGCGCACAACTTCCCCGCCGCCCTGCCGGAGCAGTTGGCCGAGCAGGCGGAGGAGGCGCTGAAGAGCAGCTATAATCTCGAATTCCTCGGCCTCGGCCGGGTGGTGAAAGAGCGGGAACTGGAAGATCGATTGATCGACCGACTGCGGGATTTCATCCTGGAGTTGGGTTATGGATTCTGCTTTGTCGGCCGCCAGCATCGCCTGACGCTTGGGAAGAAGGAGTATTTCCTCGACCTTCTTTTTTATCACCGCTTTCTCAAGGCGCTGGTGGCGGTGGAGTTGAAGGTGGGCCCGTTTGAGCCGGAGTATGCCGGCAAAATGGATTTTTATCTGAACCTGCTCAACGAAAAAGAGCGCGCCTCCGACGACCGTCCCTCCATCGGGATCATCCTTTGCGCGGAGAAGGACAATTTGGAAGTGGAGTTTGCCCTGAAAACCAAGACCAACCCGATCGGTGTTGCGGAGTATCAACTTCAGCCGCGGCTCCCCGCCGAGTTCAAAGGAAAGCTGCCGAGCCCGAAACAACTTTCCAATGCGTTACGGAGTGAGTTGACGGATGGATCCTGACTCCGATTGCTCATTCGTCATTCCTAATTGACCGATTGCCTCCGTACATTTCCGGTTGATCTTTTTCTCCGATTTGATATAGTAAGCCATTCGTTTCATCCCCCAGAGAAATACCAGGAGCGGGCTCCATCATTTTTATTCAGTCGTATTGTTAGGAGTCATCAATGAGCCCTGAGACCCATTCCCAGCTTGCCAATTTTATTTGGAGCATTTGCAACCTGCTCCGTGGTCCTTACAAACGGAACGAGTACCGCAAGGTTATTCTGCCGCTCACTGTCCTCCGCCGCTTCGATTGTCTGCTTGCTCCGACGAAGGCAGAGGTGCTGAAGAAGCACGCCGCGATCAAAACAAAACCGGAGAACGTCGTCCGAAGCCTGCTTCAGAAGACGACAGGCCGCCCGTTCTATAATTTATCCAAGCTCGATTTCTCCACACTTCTTGACGACTTCAATCAGCTTGCCCCTAATCTCAATAGCTATATCAATAAGTTTTCCAAAAACGTTCGCGATATCATGGATCGCTTTGCGTTCGATCAGCAGATTGCCCGCATGGCTGAAAAGAATCTGCTCTATGAAGTGATCAAGGCGTTCGCGAGAGTCGATCTTTCCCCTGAGCGAGTGGACAACGTTCAGATGGGCTATGTCTTTGAAGAACTCATCCGGATCGGCGCGGAACAGGCGAACGAGGAAGCGGGGGAGCACTTCACCCCGCGCGAGGTGATCAAGCTGATGGTCAACCTGCTTCTCTCACCGGAGAAAGATCTTCGCCGCAGTCACGTGGTGAAGACCATCTTCGATCCTGCCTGTGGAACGGGCGGTATGCTCTCCGTGGCCGAGAAATATATCCGAGATCTCAACTCGGAGGCCAACCCGCACCTTTTCGGCCAGGATTGGAACGACGAAGCCTGGGCTGTCTGCAAGTCGGACATGCTGATCAAAGGGGAAGACGCCGACAACATCGTCCTTGGTGACAGCTTTGCCAAAGATGGTTTTGATCGAGACAAGGAGGGGAAGAAGCGCACCTTTGACTACATGCTGGCGAATCCTCCCTTCGGCGTTGAGTGGAAACAGCAGGCGCAATTTATCGAAAACGAGCACCGCACCCTCGGCTACGAAGGCCGTTTCGGCGCGGGGCTGCCCCGGATCAATGACGGCTCGCTTCTGTTCCTTCAGCATATGCTTTCCAAGATGCGGACGCTCAAAGAAGGCGGCAGCCGAATCGGGATTGTCTTTAACGGCTCTCCGCTCTTTACCGGCGATGCGGGAAGCGGCGAGAGCAACATTCGCCAATGGATCATTGAGAATAACTGGCTGGAGGCCGTGGTCGCGCTGCCCGACCAGCTTTTCTACAATACCGGCATCTCCACTTATATCTGGGTGCTCACGAATCGGAAAGAAAAAGAACGCAAGGGGAAAATTCAGCTTATCGACGCGCGCCAATTCTATGTGAAGATGCGGAAAAGCCTCGGCAACAAGCGCAACAAGATCGGCGACAAAGAGGAGGGCGAACCCGACCAGATCGGCGAGATTACCCGGGTCTTCGGAAATTTCCGCGACGGCGAGACCCGCGCGTTCATCATTGACGGGCTCCAGAAGACGCTTGTCGTGAGCAAAATCTTCGACAATGCTGATTTCGGGTTCCACAAAATCACCGTCGAGCGTCCATTGCGGCTCAACTTCCAGACCACGGAGGAACGGATCGCGCGGATCGCGGAGGAGGGCGGGTTCAAGAATCTCGCCGCCAGCAATAAGAAGAATGAAAAGATCAGGCTCCAGGAGATCGCGGCCGGGAAGGACCGGCAAGAAACAATCCTCGCGCTACTCCGCGCGTTTGGTAAGGCCAATGGCCAGAAGCTTTACAAAGATCGCAACGCCTTCCTGACCGAACTCCATGAGATGGAACGAGAACAGAATGTGCGCCTCGCCTCCCCGGAACTGAAGGCGGTGCTGAGCGCTCTTAGTGAGCGGGACGAAACCGCCGAGATCTGCCGCGGCCGTGACGGCAAACCGGAGCCAGATCCCGAACTGCGAGATACCGAAAGCGTGCCCCTGAAGGAGAACATCGAGGCGTACTTCAAGCGCGAGGTGCTGCCGCATGTCCCGGATGCCTGGATCGATCACAGCAAGACCAAAGTTGGCTATGAGATTCCGCTCAACCGTCACTTCTACCGATATGAACCGCCGCGGCCATTGGGACAGATCGAGTCGGAGATTAAGACATTGGAAGATGAGATCCTGGACTTACTCAAGGATGTGACGAAATGAGACACGCGACCTACCCAAAATACAAATCGAGTGGAATTGAATGGCTAGGCAACGTGCCTTAGCATTGGGAGGTGAAGAGGCTCAAGACATCTGCCAACTACTGGGTTAGTAGTGTGGACAAAGTGCCGTCGGAGGATGAACTACCTGTTCAACTCTGTAATTACACTGATGTCTACTATAACGAATTCATTCGCCCTAACATGGGTCTTATGGAGACGACTGCGACCCCGGAGGAAATTCGCCGGTTTGGGCTTCGTGTTGGGGATGTCGTCATCACGAAGGATTCAGAGGAGTGGAACGATATCGCAGTCCCCGCACTTGTAGAGGAGTCTGCCCCCGACCTGGTATGTGGCTATCATCTTGCCATTGTGCGACCACATGCGACAATACTCTTGGGTCGTTATTTACTGCGTGCTTTCCAGTCTTGCGCTATCAACCAACAGTTCCAGATCTCAGCAAGTGGTGTGACGCGCTATGGTCTGCCGAAGAGCGCAATTGGTGATGCGTGGATACCAATTCCTCCTATTAAGGAACAGCAAGCGATCTCGGAGTTTCTGGATAGACAGATGGCCAAACTAGATGGACTTGCCGGGATGAAACGCAAGGTAATGAATGACGAGACAGATGGGCTATTTGCTTCTCTGCTCAAACTCCTACAGGAATACCGTACCGCCCTGATCACGGCCGCCGTGACGGGAAAGATCGATGTCCGAAAGGCCGCTTCGGCAAGCAGCGCCTTGACGTAAGTCGGCGCGATCGCTAGAGTACAGACATGATGCGAGTGGATGTCAAACCGGAATTGCTCCGCTGGGCGCGCGAGCGCGCGGGGTTCAGCCTCGATGAGCTGATGGGCCGGTTCCCCAAGCTTGATCTCTGGGAAGTCGAAGAGGCTAAGCCGACCCTCAAACAGTTGGAGAAGTTTGCCAAGGCGACTTACACGCCGATTGGGTTCTTGTTTCTCCCCGAACCTCCCGTTGAGGAAATCCCGATCCCCGATTTCCGCACCATCAATAATGAATCAATTGCGCGGCCCAGCCCCAACCTCCTGGAGATGATCTATCTCTGCCAGCAGCGGCAGGCGTGGTATCGCGAGTATGCAGGATTCGCCGGCATCGAGCCACGCCGGTTCGTCGGCTCCGTTCGTCTCGACAGCCCGGTGGAAGAGACGGCCGAGCAGATGCGGCAGGCGCTCCGGTTCGATCTCGACGCGCGCCGCGATTGCCCAACGTGGACCGAAGCGCTGCGTCACTTCATCGCGCAGGCGGACGCATTGGGCGCGCTGGTCATGTGCAGCGGCGTTGTGCTGAATAACAACACCCGACGGCTCGATCCGAACGAGTTTCGCGGATTTGCAATGGCCGATGCTCTGGCGCCGTTGGTGTTTATCAATGGCGGGGACACCAAGGCGGGGCAGATGTTCACCCTCGCCCATGAGCTGGCCCACCTATGGCTTGGGGAGTCCGCCCTCTCGAATTCCGATCCCGCGGAGGTGATAGATAGTCCGCGAAACGTGCCAGCCGCCGGGTACGCTGTGGAAAGATGGAGCAATCAGGTCGCTGCGGAATTGCTGGTGCCGTTGCAAATGATGCGGGATGAGTTTCGAGCGGACGAAGATCCGGCGCTGGAAATCAGCCGGCTCGCGCGGCGTTTCAAGGTCAGCACGCTCGTCATCATCCGCCGGATCTTCGACGCGGGAGGGTTCTCGCGAGCGGAATTTCATCAGGCATATGCCGCAGAGTTGGAGCGGCTGCTTGCGCGGCCGGCGGGAAGCGGCGGAGACTTCTACCTCACGCAGGCGGCGCGTGTCAGCAAACGTTTCGCGCGTGCCCTGGTCGAGAGCACGCTGGAAGGCCAAACCCTCTATCGTGACGCGTTCCGCCTGCTCGGAATCTCGAAGATCGAAACCTTCCACGAGTTGGGCCGAAGCCTGAGGTTCCGCATCTGATGGGATACCTCCTTGACGCCAACATCTTTATCCAAGCAAAAAATCTGCACTACGGATTCGACTTCTGCCCTGCGTTTTGGGATTGGCTGGCCGCCGAAAATGCGGCGGGAAATGTCTTCAGCATCGAGCGCGTGGGCGACGAGCTCCTCGCCGGGAACGATGGCCTTGCGAAATGGACGACCGCGCGCGGGGCCGGTTTTTTCAGGCCGCCCGACGCGGAGATGTTGCCCGCTCTGAACAGGGTGAGCACCTGGGTCACCGGCCAAGGATACAGCGCCGCCGCGGTCAATGCATTCTTACAGCTCGCCGACTACTATCTTGTCGCCCAAGCGCTCGCGCACGAACATACCGTGGTCACGCATGAAGTCGCCGCGGAAACCGTGCGTAAGGTCAAAATCCCGAACGTCTGTATCGGCTTGAGTATCAAGTGCATGACACCTTATGAAATGCTGCGTAGAGAACGGGCGCGATTTGTCCTCGGCGCAAAAGGGGCGTGACGGCATGTCGCAAACCACCGAACGGGCCTTTGAAGCCTATGTGGGAGAAACCCTCCTGGTCCGCGCCGGTTGGACAGCCGGAGCGAAAATAGAATGGGACGGGGAGCGGGCGCTCTTCCCGGCGCAGGTGTTCGCCTTCCTTCAAGAGACCCAGCCGAAGCTCTGGGCCGAAATGAAAGGCCTGCACGGCGAAGGGCTGGAGCCGATTCTTATCTCAACCCTCGTCAAAGAACTCGACCTTAAAGGAACGCTCCATATTCTACGCCACGGGTTCAAGTTCTACGGAAAGACCTTCCGCCTCGCCTACTTCAAACCCGCCCACGGATTGAACTATGAAACGTTGGCGCTCTTCGAAAAGAACCGCCTGACGGTGACCCGGCAGGTGCCCTGCCATCCCGGGAAAAATGACACAATCGATCTGCTCTTTGCGGTGAACGGTCTGCCTGCGGCCACCTGCGAGTTGAAGAATCCCGGCACCGGCCAGAACTGGCGCCATGCGGTCAAGCAGTATCGAGAAGATCGCGACCCCCGCGCGCCGCTGTTCCAGTTCAAGTCGAGGGCGTTGGTTCATTTCGCCGCCGACCCCGACGAAGTTCATATGACGACCTGCCTGCGAGGGGAAGCGACTCACTTCTTGCCCTTTAACAGAGGCAGCCATCCCGGTGAAGTCCAGTGCGGTGCCGGCAACCCGCAGCACCCTTCCGGCTATCGAACAGGTTACTTCTGGGAGGAAGTCTTGCCGTTCGACAGCTTCCTCGATATCCTCGGCCACTTCATGTTTCTCGAAAAGAAAGAAGAGAAAGTGGATGACGGTCAAGGAGGCAAGCGGCGGATCACCCGCGAGACACTGATCTTTCCCCGTTATCACCAGCTTGACGCCGTTCGGAAAGTTGTGTCGGAGACGCGGCAAGAGGGACCCGGCCAATACTATCTGATCCAACACTCCGCGGGGAGCGGGAAGACGAACAGCATTTCGTGGCTGTCGCACCGGCTGGCGAGCCTTCACAATCAGCAAGACCAGAAAGTATTCGACTGCGTCATCGTGATCACCGATCGCCGCATACTGGACCAGCAGCTTCAAGACGCGATTTATCAGATCGAGCATGCCCAAGGGGTCGTGAAGGCGATTGATGAAGATTCGAAACAGCTAGCGGCGGCCCTGGTCGATGGAACCAAGATTGTGATCACCACATTGCAAAAGTTCCCCTTCGTCCTGCGTGGCCTGCTCCATGTCGCGGGCGCGGAGAGTCGAGAGAAGGCGACGGAAGAAGAGAAGCAGCAAGCCAAGGCGTGGGAAGCGGCGATCGCAGCAAGAAAATACGCGGTGATTGTAGATGAAGCCCATTCGAGCCAGACCGGCGAGACAGCGCGGGAGCTGAAGGCAATTCTCGGCGCTGCGACAGAAAGCGATGAGGAGGAAGCGGATTGGGGAGACCGGCTAAACCAGGTGATGCAGTCCCGCGGACCTCAACAGAATCTTAGTTTCTTTGCCTTCACTGCAACGCCGAAGGGGAAAACGATCGAGCTGTTCGGCCGCGTCGGCGCGAGCGGCAAACCGGAAGCGTTTCATATCTACAGTATGCGGCAAGCGATTGAAGAAGGCTTCATCCTCGATGTCCTGACAAACTATACAACGTACAAAACGTATTATCGATTGCTGAAAGCAGCCGAAGAGGACCCAAAGCTCCCGAAGAAAAAAACAGTGCGGGCGCTTGCTAAATTCATGAGCATTCATCCTTACAGTATTGAGCAGAAGACCGAAGTGATGGTGGAGCATTTTCGCTGGAGCGTAAAGCACCGGCTCGGTGGGCGTGCCAAGGCAATGGTGGTCACCTCTTCGCGGCTGCACGCTGTGCGGTACAAACTCGCTTTCGATCAATACATTGCGGAGCATGGGTACACTGATATCCGTCCACTTGTCGCCTTCAGCGGAACCGTCAAAGATCCGGACACGGAGCAAGAATACACCGAGCCTGGGATGAATATAGACCTGGTGACGGGTAAACCGATCAGTGAATCACAACTTCCCGAACGCTTCGATTCTCCTGACTATCAGATCTTATTGGTCGCAAATAAATATCAAACCGGCTTTGACCAGCCACTGCTCCACACGATGTATGTTGATAAGCGGCTCGACGGTGTTCAGGCGGTGCAGACGCTCTCTCGCTTGAACCGGATGATTCCGGGAAAGGACGTTCCGTTCGTTCTCGATTTCGTCAATGATGCGGAGAATATTTATCGAGCGTTTAAACCGTATTATGATAAGACCGGTCTTCAGGAGCCATCCGATCCATCCAAGCTGGAGACGCTGAAGCACGAACTCGATCAGGCTCAGGTCTATCACTGGAGCGAGGTCGAAGCCTTTGCGCAAATCTTCTATAAGCCCGCCGAGCGCCAGACGCCCTCCGATCATGCCCGGATGCAGCGCCACCTTCAACCTGCAGTGGACCGCTTCAAAGCGATTACTGACGAAGAGAAGCGGAGAGAATTCCGAGAGAAGCTGGGCGGGTATGTAAAGGTATACGCTTTCTTGAGCCAGATCATTCCGTATACCGATCCCGAACTGGAGATGCTATACAGCTATGGAAAGTTCCTACTTCCACATCTGCCGTTGAATCGTGACGAGCAAATCGTGAGAGTGGGTGAGGAAGTAGGTCTGCAATATTATCGGCTTGAACGTGTTTTCTCCGGAGCGATCGAATTGAAGGAAGGGGACGCGCAGTATGTGAAAAGTCCAACGGAAGTGGGAACCGGCAAGGCAAAGGACGAGAAAGCGCCGCTATCCGAGATCATTCAGGTTTTGAACGAACGCTTCGGCACGCAGTTCACCGAGGAGGATCGACTTTTCTTTCAGCAGATTAAGGAGAAAGCCTGTAAAGACGAGCACGTGATCCAGACCGCCCTTGCTAATCCACTCGACAAGTTCGAGCTCGGTATTCGGAAGTTGATTGAAGACTTCATGATCGAGCGCATGGTCGAGAACGATAAGATCGTCACGCGCTATATGGCGGACCACGAGTTCCAAGGTTCTGCATTTCAAATTCTTGCGAAGGAAATTTTTGAAGCGGTTCGTGGAGGTAAACGGGTAGATTCGGATACGCCCACTGGAATTTAATTCAGAATAGAAAACGGATACAAGTCTGCTTTTGTTCGTAAGAAAAACCAGAGCAGATCAAACCCACTCGCGAGACCTAGCACCGATGAGATAGTCAGCCGGTTGTAATCTTAGGTCCAACGCGGGAGTAGCGCAGTGGTAGCGTAGGAGCTTCCCAAGCTTTAGGCCGCATTGGGAGGAGTTCGATCTCTTGTACAAAGGAGTTTTCAATGGCTGAATTAACTCGGCGTCGGCGAGGAGAGTACATCCAAAACATTTTCGAAATTTTGATGGTGAATCCTGATGGGCTTCCTGCAATGATCGTCCTGGACATGCTCAGCCGAAAAATTAATCTGACTACGTTTGAAAAGAGTACGTTTCCCAAGCAGCCGAACGTCCGCCGCTTCGAAAAAGGGGTTCGATTTACAACGATTTCTTCCGTAAAGGCGGGCTGGCTCGTAAAGGATAAAGGTCAATGGACTATTACAGAAGAAGGAAAAAAAGCATACGAAAAGTTTAGAGATCCTGAAACCCTTGCTGGGGAGGCAGAGCGGTTATATCGCCAATGGAGGAGGAGCCAACCAGAAGAAGAGCCGGAAGTCGAGAGCGAATCTGCCGGTGCGACGACAACCTTAGAAGAGGCGGAGGAGAGTGCTTGGGTCGAAATTCAAGAGCATCTTTCTAGAATAAGCCCACAAGATTTTCAGAATCTTGTGGCAGCTCTCCTTCGAGGCATGGGCTATCACGTTTCTTGGGTTGCCCCACCGGGCCCAGATAAAGGAATCGACATTATCGCTTATAACGATCCGTTGGGCATTCAAGGTGCTCGTATCAAAGTTCAAGTGAAGCGGCGGTCAGATAAAGTGACGGGTGATGGGGTTCGGGCCTTCTTAGCTACGCTTGGAGATGGTGATGCAGGTATCTTTGTCTCGATGGGCGGTTTCACAAGCGACGCAGAGTCAACTGCGCGAGGGCAGGAGAAGAGACGTATTATGCTTGTGGACCTTAAACGATTATTCGACCTTTGGGTTGAACATTATGAGAAGATCCCAAAAGTTCAAAGGCGCTTACTCCCTCTCAGGGCTGTTTATTTCTTTTCTCCTTCTGATTAACCTTAATTGAAGGAGGTTAGTGCTCTTGATAGATTCTCAAAATACAAGACTTGCCCCATTTTACGATTGACCTCTTCCTTGATTCCTAGTTCCTAAATGACCCGGTTTCCAGCTTACTTAAGAGATTGCTTCATATTATAATTCAGCGCATACTTGCAAACAGATATCAAAGATAGATTTACAAATAGAACATAAGATTCCGAGAAACTCGAATTATTTGGAGGCCCGATGATGGCCAGCACGAATCGAATCGAGATGAGCCCGAAGGTGATGCTGGGGAAACCGGTGATTCGCGGAACCCGAATTACTGTAGAACTGATCCTCAGGAAGTTGAGCGAGGGCGCCACCGAGACGGACCTTTTAGATGCTTACCCCAAATTGACGCGCGAAGATATTCAGGCTGCAGTCGGCTATGCGGCCGATACGGTGGCCCACGAAGAGACGATCCTCTTAGAAAAACCGAAACGACCGATCCGAAAATAAAGTATGCGGTTTTTAGCGGATGAAAGTTGCGACTTTACGATTGTTCGTGCCAATTCGAATCAGCCGAACCCCATAAGAGATTCTGGACATCTCGGGCGCTCTAACCGGTAGCGCTCACGTTGCAAGGACCACTTGTGAGAATCTTTATTGACTTATCGTTTTGGGAGATTTGAGAAGAGGTAAAAATCATGAAGACAAAAACCGAGATTCTTCAGATTCTCCGGATGATGAAGCCGAAGCTGGCGGCCGAATACAACGTGAAGACCATCGGCATCTTCGGTTCCGTGGTACGCAACGAAGCCCACCGAGAAAGCGATATTGATGTGCTGGTCGAATTCGAGCCGCCGATCGGACTGTTCAAGTTTCTGGAACTCGAAGAACTTCTCAGCGAACGGCTGGGAGGCAAAGTGGATCTGGTATCAAAGAAGGCGCTGAAGCCGGAAATCGGGCGCACGGTTCTGGCCGAGGCGGTGCTGGCGTGACCCGAAATTATCGTGACCACGTGGCCGATATCCTCACCTGTTTTCTGGAAACGCAGGAGTTCACGCAGTCGGCATCGAAATCCTCAACGCATCGAAACGGATGGAGAACCCTCGCTCGCTTGAATATGCCCTCGCTTGAAAGGAAGACACTTCCTCAAACACCTGAGAAGGAAACAGGTTCCTTTTAAATGAACCCCACCTGGATCACCGGTGTTGGCCCTTGATTAAGAAGGCCCGCGCAGACTACCCTTTTTTCTTGACGCAGCGCGGATCCGCATTCTGAATCTCCGCGATTTTCTGATCGTCGAAGGGAAGCGGGGCGCACCCATGCCCTTTCTCGCAGACGAAATCGAACTTCTTCGCCGGCACGTGACAGCTCAAGCAGGGAAGGTTGACCGAAAGATTTTTCACCTGATCGCCCCGGTCTCTGATCTTTGTCCCCTGCTCGGAGAGATCGAGCGCAAAGAACTCCCAGCCGTTCGTGTTGGGAAATTTGTCGTGCGGATGCTTCACCATCGCTTCGGCCGGAACCAGCTGCAGAATCGTGCCGACCGGATACTCCGCGTCGGGCACACGGTCTTGAAGAATCCGCATCGCCTCTTTCTGCTTCGCCGGATCGGCATGTCGGACAAACGTGTTTCGGACCTTCGGCAAGCCGATGACGCAGCCAAAGTCTTTCTCGGAAATAGTGATATCCTCCGCCGCCGCCCAAGAGGCGAGGCAAAGGATCAATCCGACCGCCAGAAAACCCCATCGAAGGGGAAGGGAAGATCGCCTAAAGACAATCATCAGAGAACGCATCGGGGCCGCTCCTTATATAGGGTGGGCTTACGAATCGATTGGAACAAGCAGGTCGATCTGGAAGAATCAATGAGGAAGACGCGCCGTCTTAAGACCCCCGCGTTTCCGCCGCGGGATCGAAGGCACCTCCCTTTCTAACACATCCTATACGCTAGATCAAATAAGAAAGGCGAGGCGACGGGATGAACCGTTCGGCGCTGACACCGCTGACGGCTTCATGGTATACTCGCGGAAATAAAAAGGGGTCGGCTGATGCATCCAGAAGCGGAACGTTTAGACGAAGTAAAAAGTTTTATTGTCGAGCTGGTTCGGCGCGGGGGCGAGGCCCTTTCCCGCGACGCGATTCGCGCGGCGCTGCAGGAACATCCGTTGATTCCCCTCTGCTACCGGAGCGAGGCGCCGGACCTCCTGCCGTTCGAGCGCGCGGCCAAGCAGAAAAATTTCAACAAGCTGGTCGATGAATATTTGATTGAGCTGGTCCGCGACGGCGCGCTCGTCTATGATCCCTCGAAGAAAGGCTACCTCGGCTGAGGAGGATCGGCCGGTCCCGAGCGTTTCGAACATCCCATGAAGACCAAGCCGGATGAAAAGCGGTCGTTCCGACCGGCTCCCAACTGGCTCCCAAGGAGGTCGATCACGACCCCTCTTCCTGGAACCCGCCGGCCCGATAGGTCAGGACCAACGTATCCCGATAGCCCCCCTCCGCCGTCGGGAGAATCGGCGTCGATTCGTGTATTACCCGCGTGTCGTCTAGGAGCAGCAGCGTCCAGGGCTCCGTGAGCGTAAACCGCTTGCCGTTCGAGCCGGCCGCTTCGAAGATCCGGCTCTCCCCCCCTTTGATATTCACCCGCCCCACCAAAAAGATCGCTACAAAATCGACCCCATCGCGGTGCGCCCCTTCCGGCGTCGGCCGGCCGATGCCGTGCGCCGTGTCGATCCGGAACTGGTGCGCCTCGACATACCAGGGCTGCGGATTTTTCATCTCTGAGCAGATCTGACCGATCGCCTGAAGCAGCGGCGCCCAGACCGGCGCCGCGACGGTCGCCGGCGCGATCGGCTCGAAGAGCCGCTTCATCCCGCCATGCAGGGCATTGTAGTCGAGCGGCTGCCAATGCGCCCGGTGGGGCACCTGCTTGACGTCGATGCCGTCGACGACAAAAGAGGCGTGCCGCCGGCGCCGATAGCGGCCGCTGTCTTTCAGGTAGGCATCGAACGGCAGGTCGTTCCAGCTCGGCTGGAGCGCTTCCAAGTCCGCGGGCTGACAGCGTGCGAGCGCGCAGACGCCGGCGGGGGGGAGGACGGCATAGCCGTGGGCGCGCAGCGCCTTCGGCAGCTGGTCGGGGGGTGAAAAGGGGGGAGAGAGAATCGTGGTCGGCATGGTTGATCTCGGGAGCGGAGCCTCGCAAAAAAAGAAATTGCACAGCGGACGGAGCAAGAGGATACCCCCAAATGCGATCGAAATCAATGGCTGCCTAAGTTCGTGGGGTTTTACCCCACCCCCCACCGTGGGGGCCGACTGCCCGGCCCCCTCCGGCCTCCCCGTGCAGCCGGGGGGAGAGATCCCCCCCGGCTCCCCCCTTACGGTCACAACTTGCACCACGCGCGGGAGGGCACCGCGGATGGTGCTTCGACAGGTGACCTGATTCGGTCGATGGGACGTCTGATATAAAACGCGGCAGGGTGGGGGGGGCGTGGTGCGCCCTTGACGCGCAGGCGCTTACGCCCCTTTTTAATTCAAACACAAAGAACACTAGATTAGGACGGTTCTTGACCGGAGGGGGCGAGCGGATCTTCCTTCTTTCCTCCTTCCGGCAGGAGGGGTATAATCGCTCTCCGTGTCCGAATGGAGAGCGGCAAGATCGGGATGGCTGCTCAGATGCGGCAAGGGGCGAAGCGCTCGCCTTGCAAGCAGATATCCTACGGAAGGGTTTTGATGAATCTCATTATTCTGGAGCGGAGTGAAGTCGGCGATTCCGGCGAGGTGACCCTGTCGGGGCCCCGCGCCGCGCATCTGCTCAATGTCCTGAAGGTCGTGTCGGGAGAGGGGGTGCGGGTCGGGCTCCTCGACGGTCCGTGCGGCGTCGGCACCGTGCAGTCGGTCGGCGAGGGGACCGTTCGACTGCGTTGCGCCTTCGACGGAGCCGTTCCGCCCCGGCCGCGGGTCGACCTGCTCCTGGCGCTTCCCCGGCCGAAGGTGATGCGGCGGATCTGGGCCCAGGTCGCCGCCCTCGGCGTCGGGCAGATCCTCCTGACGAACGCGGGGCGGGTGGAGCGCAACTACTTCGACACCCACTGGCTCGCGCCGGACGTCTACCGGCCGCTCTTGATTGAAGGGCTGCAGCAGGCGCGCGACACCCGGCTGCCGGCCGTGTCGATCCATCGGCAGTTCCGGGTGCTGGTTGAAGATAGCCTCGACCGCCTCTTTAAAAATGGACTCCGTCTGATGGCCGATCCTGCGGCGGCGCAGCCGGCGAGCGCGGCGGTGCGGGCGGCGAGGGAAGGACCGATTTTGCTGGCGGTCGGGCCGGAGGGGGGGTGGAACGATTTCGAGAGAGAGCTGCTGAAGAAGCATCGGTTCCAGCCGGTCGGCATGGGGCCCCGGACGCTGCGCACCGACACCGCCTGCGTCGCGCTCCTGGCACTGATCCATAATGCGATGGATGCAATGGGTGCAATGGATGCGATGCAGGGAGAATGAAGGGCGGGGGAGGCAGCGAGGAACGACGCCGAACCTTTACGCGGCGCGTGCGCGCGGCGCGTCCGGCCAAAGGTCGCGGATTTCGGCCGGCAAGACGCTCTTCACATCTTTGATCTCGCCCGCGGTGATGCAGTTTTCAAGGAGGGTGAAGACGGCGCGGACCACCTGCTCGGGGTCGACCGCGTCGTCCGCTTTGAATTGCTGATCGATCCGGGCGAGGAATTCCGCTCGATTCCTCACCTTCTGCGGCGTATGGGCAGGGTCCCACCCTTCGTAGTAAAAGCCGCGGATCAGCATCGGAAGCTGTGCGCTGAGCTGCGCCCCCTCCTCCACCGTCAGCCGGTCGCGCAGCGCCTGCAGCGTGGCTCTCAAAGCAAGATAGCTCTGGTGCCGGTCTTCCCAGCCGAGCAGCGCGCCGAGACGGTGGAGCCAGTGGTTGGTTTTCTGCACCGTCCTGTCGAAAACATCCAGACCTGTTATGCTCATCGCCCTCCTCCTCACGAAAAGATCCCTTGGTTCTGTATAGGCGCACTCGGGCTCCGGAGTCAATAACCGGGAGGGATGAGTGAGAGACCGCGTTGGACCCCTTCGATTTAAGTAGCTCAAAAGCAAGGAGGTTGCCGGAGCGCTCTTCCCTGTTTCGACCGGGAGGAGTATAATCGCTTTTCCCATTAATGGAGTGATGAGCGCATGGCCTCGAACGCCACCATTTTTAAAGCGACCCTCCAGATCGCCGATGTCGATCGCCACTACTATCACGACCATGCGATCACCCTCGCCCGCCACCCGTCCGAGACCGACGAGCGGATGATGGTTCGTCTCCTGGCGTTTGTGCTGCATGCGGACGACGCGTTGTCGTTCGGCCGGGGGCTGAGCGCCGAAGAGGAGCCCGATCTTTGGCGGAAGGATTTGACCGGCGTCATCGAGCGTTGGATCGAGGTCGGCCAACCTGATGAGAAAAAAATCCGCCAGGCGTGCGGCCGCGCCGAACAGGTATTTCTCTACACCTATGGCGGCCGGATCGCGGAGCGGTGGTGGGAGCAGAACCGGTCGACCCTCGAACGGCTGAAGAACCTGGCGGTGATGAATCTCCCGTTGGAGGGGAGCCGCGCCCTGGAGAAGCTGGCGCAACGGACGATGCAGCTGCAATGCACGATTCAAGAAGGGGAGATTTTTATCGGGGACGGGAAAGGCGCCGTGCAGCTGGCGTTAACGGCGCTCAAGGGCGCCGAACGCTGATTCATTCCGATCCCTCAACCTAAATTCAAATAGACGAGGACGCCGAGAATGCCCCGTTTGATTTTTATTTTTCTGCTGCTCACCGCCATCACCTTTCTGTTGGGCCGGATCTCCGGAAACTTTTGGCACCGCCGCGCGGCGGGGAAGTCCAAGCCGGCCGGCTCGAGCGACACGCTGGTGCAAGACCCCCATTGTCTTACGTACGTTTCCAGGACCGCCGCGCAGGCGGTCCGAAGAGACGGGGTGACCCACTATTTCTGCGGCCCCGCCTGCGCCGCCGCATTTGAAAAGAAGCAGGCCGAAAAAGATCCGGCGTCGCGGTAGAAAAACCGGCGGATCGCCTGAAGGAAAAGGGGCCCGGTCGTTCGAATAAAAAAGGAGGATGCGATGGCGCATCAAATTGTCTGGTGTGATATTCCGGTCAAAGATCTCGATCGGGCGATCCGGTTTTACGCCGCCGTCCTCGGCGCGCCGGTCAAAAAAGCAACCTTGGGGGAGATATCGCTCGGGCTGTTGCCGTTCGGGGAGGGGGAGGTCGGCGCCTGTCTCTATGTCGCCGACGAGAACAAACCGTCTCTCTCCGGCCCCCGGATCTACCTCAATGTCCAAGGCCGCCTCGACGCGGCGGTGGCGGCGGTGGCGCCGAACGGCGGAAAGGTGGTCGAGCCGAAGAAGTCGATCGCGCCGCACGGATTCCGCGCCGTCGTCGACGACAGCGAAGGAAACCGGATCGCGTTTCATTCGTCCTAGGCGGCCCCCCTTCCGTCGAATTGTTTCTAGGATTGCAACCGTAGAGCGTGGAGATCATGAAGAGATCGATCCCTCTTCGGTGTAGAAATGGCGGCCGACCTGATCTTTTTGGGTTACATCGCTTTTGTCGAGCCGAATCCCCTGAATTGTTTTTGCAAAATAATAAAGGGGAAGAGAGACTGTCACCGGTCTGGACCGCTTTAGGCGGCCGCTGAGGCTTGACTTGCTTCTGTCCTTCACCTATTCTTTGATAAAAAGGGGGAATGATGAATCTTCAACATACCATTAAAGCGATTGTTCGAAAGAGCGAATCGCACTACGTTGCCGAATGTGTTGAGATTCCAGTCGTGACGCAGGGCAAGACACTGGACGAAACCGTTCGGAATCTCCAAGAAGCCGTCGAACTGCACCTTGAAGGGGAGAATCTGACCGAGTTGGGGCTCGCGCCGCATCCGACACTGATTATGACGATGGAGCTGGAATCGCTTCATGCCTAAGTTGAAGCGACTCTCCGGCGAAGAGGTGATTGCAACTTTTGTCCAATTTGGTTTCATGGTCCAAGCCCAACGTGGAAGTCATGTTAAACTTCGTCGGATGATCTCCTCCGGTCATCAGACCCTCACCATTCCGAAGCACCGGGAACTCGATGTCGGAACGCTTCGTGCGATTATCCGGCAGGCGTCCCGATTTATACCAGAAGAGCAACTCCATCCCAAATTCTTTTCATGAAGCAGGTCCGATAGGGGCTAAGCATGACCTCCGGAATCGTCTACTCCACCGAGCAGGGAAAGATGTGTCCCGATTGCGGCGCGCCGATTGCGAAATGCCGCTGCCGCCAAAAGCAGACGGCGCCGAAAGGGGACGGCATTGTCCGGGTTTCGCGGGAGACCCAAGGTCGCAAGGGGAAAGGGGTCACCCTGATTACGGGGGTGCCGCTTCACCCGGAGGGGCTCAAAACCTTGGCGAAGGCGCTGAAGCAGGCGTGCGGGAGCGGCGGGACCGTTAAGGAGGGGATCATCGAAATTCAAGGCGATCACCGCGACGCGGTGGAAGCGGCCCTCCGGCAGAAAGGCTATACGGTTAAACGCGCCGGCGGATAACTCAAGGGAACGCAATGAGAATGAGAATGTGAAACGGGGATTGAAACAAAATAGGTTTAACTTCCTGGGTGATCGGCCCTTCCCTCATTGGATTTTTTTCGCTCCCACTCTTCCCCTTCCATGAAGACCTTCCCGCACTGAACACAGACATAGTCGCCGGTTGCGCCGCCGAGATCGTGTTTTTCTCTTTGAATTTCGGAATGATTGCAAGGTTTGTTGCCCCAGTTTTTTCTAAGCCGCTCTTCTCTATCCATATCGATGATTGACCTTTCTCCTGTGAAAGTATGCTCCACTATACCTTTTTTTGTCGCTTCATACAAATGAGAAGGGGGAGCTGAAAATTCTTATAAATCCAGGTTGACTTTATTTTTAGATCCCTGTATAGTTCAGACAGCTCATTGTAGATGGTGCATCAAAGTAAGTGAAAGCCGCAGCCCTCTCAAAGGACGGCGGCTTTTTTTATTTCACACACGTTGTGGCAGTGGGCTCAAACAAACCATATGGAGAAACACAAATGATCAATGGCAAAGTGAAGTGGTTCAATGGCAGCAAGGGTTACGGATTTATCACGCGCAACGACGGCGAAGCGGATGTGTTCGTCCACTTTTCCGCCATCGCGGGAGAAGGCTACAAATCCCTCGAAGAGGGAAATGAAGTCGAATTCGAGGTGACCCAAGGCCAGAAGGGCCCTCAAGCCACCAACGTGAGACTGATTTCCTAAGCGGAATTTCTTTTGCACGAAAACTGCCCCGACCCGGACCTGCTCCGGTCGGGGCAGTTTTATTTTGATCGGCTTTTCTTTCCGCTGAATCGCCCCCCGAATCGTCCGATCCCCGGCTGGAAGCGCGCCACGAAAAGAGATATACTCTCAAGCGCTCGGCGGAAGATTGAAAGAAGAAAGATCGACGTTCCGAAGGATGGAATCAGACAAAGCACTCGCGCCATCCGCCGGCGTAAAAAGGATTCAGGAGAGAGGGACCCGATGACCGATGCTTCACTGCTTGCGCGCGCCGACGCCCACGTTCGGGACACCCTGACCCTCGCCTTAGCGCACCCGCCCGAGGCTGCCGCCCTCTTGGTCTTCGATGCACAGTCGGATTTGTCGAAGCTCCTTGCGGACGCCTATCGGGCGGCGCTGCCGAATGCCGCGGTGCTGAATTTCGACCAGGTCACGGCGAGCGAGATCTTGGCCGCGGTGAATGCGCTGCCGCCGAAGGCGCTGGTGGCGCTGATTCAATCGACCAGCTTTCGCCTGAATGAATTCCGGTTTCGGGTCGAGCTCTTCAGCCGGGGGTTGAAGGTGATCGAGCATCCGCATCTCGGGCGGATTCCGGAAGGGGAGCTTGCGACCTACATCGACGCGCTGGCGTATGATCCGGACTATTACCGGTCGGTCGGACCGGCGTTGAAAAGACGGATCGATCGGGCGGCCCGGATCGACGTGATCTGCCCGGGGACCGCGCTGGTTTACGACTCCTCCTTTGAGACCGCCAAGATGAACATCGGCGATTACCGGGAGATGAAAAATACCGGGGGGCAGTTCCCGATCGGAGAGGTCTTCTCCGAGCCGAAGGAGGTCCGGCGGGTGAACGGCGCGCTCAAGATCTTCGCCTTCGGAGACACCGACTTTACCGTCCACGCGCCGGAGGAACCCTTCTCCGTCACGATTCAAGAAGGAATCCTGGTCGAGGCGCCCGAGGCGCCCCCGGCGTTTCAGGCCGTGTTGGATCGGATCCGCGCCGAGGAGCGGACGGTCTGGGTGCGCGAGCTCGGCTTTGGGATGAACCGTGCGCTGACCCGCACCCGGCGGCTGAGCGACATCGGCGCGTATGAGCGGATGCTCGGAATCCACCTCTCGCTTGGCGCGAAGCACTCCCTTTATACCAAGCCCGGTTTTCCGAAAAGCGGGAAATTTCATGTCGATGTTTTTGCGGCGGTGGAGCGGGTTGAGATCGATGGAGAGACGGTCTTCGACGGCAGCCGGTATACGGTTTAAAAGAGGTCGAGGGTTTTGTTGCCGATTTTTAATCCCTTTTTGACAGGAGATGGGGATGGATCGATTGATCGCTTTCGTCTTATTGTTTTTCTTCTTATTTGCTGGCTGTGCGACGATGTTTTCCCAAAGGGAAGATACCGTCACGATTAAAACCGAGCCGCCGGGGGCCGAGGTCTATCTTGGGGTCGAGCCGCTTGGGACGACGCCGCTGACCCGCACCTTTAAGCGGAGTACCTTCGAGCAGAAAAATCTCAATATCCGGAAGGAAGGGTACAAAACAAAGGAGCTTCCGTTGATGCGGACGGTGGAGCCGGTGGCGCTCTTTAATTTTGGGTTTTTTACCACCACCGGCGGAGCGACCAGCTGGGGCATCGACGCGATGACGGGGGCGATGACGAAGTACGATCCTAATTCCTACTACATTGACCTCGAGCCGGAAGAGAAGCGGTCAAACCTTCTGGAGGACCACCGGAGAAGCCGGGCCGCTTTCGTCATCTCGAACCACCACCGGTTTAAAGAGGAGATTGCCCGGGGAGGAGGAGCGTACCTCTCGGCCTATTATCAGATCCGCCGGCGGCCGGAGCGGTATGACGCTTTTCTCCAACGGCTCCGAGACGCGGCCCCAGCGCTCCTCTCTCAAGAGGATGGGGTCGACTTCTACCACGCTTTGGAAGCCCGCCTTCATTAAGGCATTTGAATGAGAGAGCCGAATGCGCCGGCTGTGGTGGGTTGCGCCGCTTCGGAGGGTGTCAGAAATGGATCGGCCTGCGGCGGCCCGATTGACAGAAAGCGGTTGATCCCTTATCCTCCCTTTGGGGCTGCCCCCGCAACCTTCAATGGAGGGATCGATGTTCATGAAATCGTTTGCGCCCCAAACCTATGCCTTGATGCGGATCGCCGTCGGACTTCTCTTTTTGTGGCATGGCAGCCAGAAGTTGCTCGGCTTTCCGGTCGCGGCGCCGGCGGGGCTTCCCGGATTCATCGTGGCGATTGCCGGTCCGATCGAGCTGATCGGCGGGACGCTGGTGATGATCGGCCTCTTCACCCATGGGGCGGCATTCCTCTGCAGCGGGCTGATGGCGGCGGCCTATTGGATGATGCATGGAACGCAGGCGCTTTTTCCGATCATCAACCACGGAGAGCTCGCCGCCCTTTACTGCTTCGTCTTTTTATACATCTCCGCCGCCGGCGGCGGCCTCTGGAGTGTCGATGCGGCGCTGCGCCGGGAGTAGACGAAGCGGCGGCCATTCCCTTTCCATCAACCGACCTTGAAGAATCCCCTTTCGACCTCTTTGGCGCGGTGACCCGGTGCAATTCTCGCTTGCCGGTGAAGCGATCCACCGGTATACTTTCTCCGGAGAGGCTCTCCGTTTCAGCCGAGTGTGAGGCCGTCTCTCAAAAGGCCGCGCGGCTTGCTTCTCGTTAAATCTCTGTATTGGCCCTTTTTTAAAATCCTTTACGATATCTCTACGTCTCTGCCGAAAGACTTTATGAGCCTCGGTTCCGATCTCCTCTTTCTGGAACGATCTCAAGAAGAGGCCGAGCGCAATAGACGAACCGATCAATCAGAACGCGTCCCGAGCGAGAACGTGTCGTGAGAACGTATCGCGCGAGAATGTATCAATAGATGAAGCCTTCGAACCAAAGGCGAATCAACATTGGATTGGGACTGACCGTCCTGATCTTCATCGTCACCACCGCCGTCTCCCATCGCAGCACGGTCCGGTTGAGCGCAACGGCCGAGTGGGTCTCGCATACCCGACAGGTTCTGGAGCAGATCGAAGCGCTTTTCTCCACCCTGAAGGATGCCGAGACCGGGGAGCGGGGATACCTCATTACCGGAGATGAGATCTTCCTGGAGCCCTATCACGCGGCGGTCTCCCAAGTTGATCGGGCCTTCCAGAGCGTCAGAAGACTCACCGCAGACAATCCGAACCAGCAAAAGCGGTTCGACCTCCTTGCGCCGCTGATTGCCCAAAAGGAAAATCGCTTCAAAGCGCTGATTGCATTGCGAAAGAGCCAGGGATTTTTGACCCCCGATCAGTCGGCGCAGATGCGGCAAGGGAAAGAGGAGATGGATGCCATCCGGCGGATCATCGCCGAGATGAAGGGGGAAGAGAATCTCCTGTTGAAAACCCGAGAGGAAGAGTCCGCGGTCCAGGCCCAAAAGACAATGCAGTTCTTGTGGCTCGACGGGGTGATCGGTCTCACGATTTTCTGCACTGTTTTCTATCTCCTGAATCGAGAGATGTCGGAGCGGCGGCGCGCGGAGGAGGGGCTGGCAAAACAGACCGATCTCCTCCAATCGATCCAGGCGAGCATTGGAGAAGGGGTCGTGGTCGCCGGCTTGGACGGCCGCTTCGTCAGTTGGAATCCCGCCGCGGAGAAGATCATCGAGCTTGGAAAATTGGAGGTCGGCGTGGAAGCGTGGTCGGAGCGGTACGGGGTCTTTTTGCCCGATCAAGTCACCCCTTATCCTCCCGACCGGCTCCCGCTGGCCCGCGCGATTCGCGGCGAATCGGTCGATGCCGATGAGCAGTTCTTGCGTAACGCGAAAGCCCCCGAGGGGGTCTGGCTGAGCGTGACGGGCCGGCCGTTGAGAGATGCGGCCGGGGCGCTTCGCGGCGGGGTCGTCGTTTTTCGGGATGTCACCGGGCGCAAACGGGAGGAAGAGGAATTACGTCGGAAGGATGCCTTTTTAAATTCAATTATCGAAAACATTCCGGCGATGATTTTCGTCAAAGAGGCGCGCGATCTCCGGTTCGTGCAATTTAATCGGGAGGGGGAGGCGCTCCTCGGCTATTCCCGGGACGACCTGATCGGCAAGAACGATTATGATTTTTTCCCCAAAGCGCAGGCCGACTTTTTCATCGCCAAAGATCGGCAGGTATTAACGGAGGGGAGGCTGGTCGATATTCCGGAAGAGCCGATTGAAACCCGCCACCTCGGGACGCGGACGCTCCATACCAAAAAGATCCCGATCCACGATCGGGAGGGGAAGCCGCTCTATCTTTTGGGCATCTCGGAAGACATCACCGAGCGCAAACAGGCGGAGTCGAAGTTTCGCGGATTGCTGGAATCGGCGCCCGATGCCATCGTCATCGTTAACCGCAACGGGCTCATTATGGTCGTCAACGCCCAGACCGAGCGGATCTTCGGCTACAACCGGAAGGCGTTGCTGGGCCAGCCGGTCGAGATCCTGGTGCCGGAGCGTTTCCATCGGCAACATCCGGATCACCGGGCCGGCTACTTCAGAGAGGCCGGGGTGCGTGCGATGGGGGCGGGGCTGGAGCTCTATGGGCGGCGAAGCGACGGCATCGAGTTTCCCGTCGAGATCAGTCTCAGTCCGCTGGAGACGGAAGAGGGGAGATGGACCATCAGCGCGATCCGCGACATCACCGACCGGAAGCGGACGGAAGCGGAGCGGGGTAAGCTGACCGCACAGCTGGAGGCGGCCAACAAAGAGCTGGAGGCGTTCAGCTATTCGGTCTCGCACGATCTGCGGGCGCCGTTGCGCCATATCAATGGATTCGTCGAGCTGCTGAAAGAACACCAAGGGCTTGCGCTCGATGAGAAAAGCCGGCATTACCTGAACACCATCGTCCACTCCTCCAAAAAAATGGGGAACCTGATCGACGATCTCCTCGTCTTCTCACGGATGGCGAAGACCGAGATGCGGATCGGAAGGGTCGATTTCAATGCGATGATTCGGGAGGTGGCCAAAGAGCTGCAGCCCGAGATCGGAGATCGGGAGATCGTCTGGAAAATCGAGACGCTCTCCAAGGTGGCCGGAGATCCGGCGATGTTGCGGCAGGTCTGGGTCAATCTGATCAGCAATGCGGTGAAATACAGCCGGACCCGCGCTCGCGCGGAAATTGAGATCGGCGGCCGCGTCGATCCGAAAGAGCACCTCTTTTTTGTCCGAGACAATGGGGTCGGATTCGACCCGCAGTATGCCGGGAAGCTCTTCGGGGTCTTTCAACGGTTGCATCGTGCGGAAGAATTTGAGGGAACCGGGATCGGGCTGGCGAACATCCGTCGGATCATTCACCGCCATGGCGGGCGGACCTGGGCCGAGGGGCAACTCGATCGCGGCGCCGTCTTTTACTTTTCATTGCCGAGGGGGCCAAGGGGGGAGGAGAAAAGGGATGGGTGATTTCAAGAGCATCTTGCTGGTCGAGGACAACCTCGAAGATGTCGAGCTGACGCTGGAAGCGCTTTCCGAGTATAATTTGGCCAACGAGGTGGTGGTCGCCCGGGACGGCGCCGAGGCATTGGACTATCTGTATTATCGCGAAGCATTTAAGGCGCGGGCGGCCGGAAATCCGGCCGTGATTCTCCTCGATATCAAAATGCCGAAGGTCAATGGATTGGAGGTATTAAGGACAATCAAGGGAGACGAGGCGCTGAAAACGATTCCGGTTGTGATGCTGACCTCCTCGCGGGAGGAGCCCGATCTGGCCGAGAGCTATAAGCTCGGCGTGAATGCCTATGTCGTCAAGCCGGTCGCTTTTCAAGAATTCATCAAGGCGGTGAAACAGCTCGGCATCTTCTGGGCCCTTTTAAACGAGCGGCCGCCGGGAAGCATCAAAAAGACGAAGTAAGCCTGGTAGTGAGTCGTTTATCTGTTGAAGGCGAGAGAAGGGGAATGAAAAAACCACTTCGGGTGTTGATCGTTGAAGATTCGGCGGAAGATGCCGAGCTGTTGATTGCGGAGCTGCGTCGCGGCGGGTATGAGCCGGCCTGTGAGCGGGTCTGTACGGCCGACGGACTCAACGCGGCCCTCGACCGCCAGGCGTGGGACATCGCGTTCGGCGATTACTCGATGCCCCACTTCAACGGCGTGGCCGCGCTGAAGCTATTGAAGGAGCGGGGGATCGACCTCCCCTTTATTTTTGTCTCCGGCACGATCGCCGAAAAGAGGGCGGTCGAGGCGATGAAGAGCGGGGCAAAAGATTACGTCATGAAAGGAAACATGAAGCGCCTGCTTCCGGCGATCGATCGGGAGCTGCGGGAGGTCGCCCTGCGCCGGGACCATGCGCAGGCGGAGAAGACGCTGCACCAGAAGGAGGAATATTTCCAGTCGTTGATCGAGAATTCATCGGACCTGATCACCGTCATCGATATGAAGGGGCTGATCCTCTATGACAGCCCGTCGATCGAGCGGATCTTGGGCTATCGGCAGGGGGAGCTGGCGGGGAAAAACCTCTTTCAGTATGTTCCTCCCGACGACCTCTCTTTGCTGATGGCCGGCATCACGCAAGGGGCGCAGGCGCCGGAGAAAACTGTATTGATCGAATTCCGTTTTCGGCACCGGGACGGATCCTGGCGCGTCCTCGAATCGATGGGGAGAGCCCATCTTGACCCTTCCGGCGCCGCGATCGGCATCATCAATGCCCGGGATATCACCGAGCGGAGGGAGGCGGGGCTCGCGCTGAAGGAGAGTGAAGAGCGGCTTCGGATGGCGATCAATGCGGCCCGGATGTACACCTGGGACTGGGATGTTCGGACCGGCCGGCTGATCCGAAGCGGGCACCATCAGGAGATGTATGGTCCCGAGTGGCCGGTCTCGGAGACCCGCTATGCATCGTTCTTGGAGCGGGTTCATCCCGAGGACCGAAAAAAATTTCAGGAGGTCCTCGACCGCTCGGTTCAAGGAAACGTCCCCTACCGGAATGATTTTCGGATTGTTCGATCGGACGGCGAGGTCCGGTGGCTGGAGACGCAGGGCCAGGCCTATCGGGACGGCGGCGGCCGGGTGATCCGAATGATCGGGGTGACCCAAGACATCACCGAGCGGCGACAGGCGGAAGAGCTGATTCAGCATATGGCCTTTTACGATACGCTGACCGGCCTCCCGAATCGCAACAACCTCTATGATCGGATCCTGAATACCCTCCGGACCGATGCGCATCGAGGCAAGCCGTTCTTTCTGCTCCTGATGGACTTGGATCGCTTCAAAGAGATCAATGACACCCTGGGACACCATCGGGGGGATATTCTCCTTCATGAGGTGGGGGCGCGCCTCAAGGGGGTGCTTTTCGAGCCCAATCTGGTTGCGCGGCTCGGCGGGGATGAATTTGCCATCCTTCTCCCGGAGATCGCGACGGCGGAGGAGGTTTACAGGGTCGTCCAACAGATCCAAGACGCGCTGGCCGCTCCGCTCATCATCGAAGGACTTCCGATTGCCGTAGAGGCGAGCATCGGCATCGCCCTCTACCCCGATCATGGCGAGAATCCGGAGAGCCTGCTGCAGCGGGCCGATGTCGCCATGTATATGGCGAAGCAACGCGGCCGCAGCCATCTCCTCTATGACGCCCAATATGACCCACACAGCCATCGTCGTCTCGCCTTGATGGGAGAGCTGCGCAACGCGATCGATCAGGAGCAGCTGCGGCTTCATTTTCAGCCGAAGATCGATCTCAAGACGCAGCGGGTGATCGGGGTCGAGGCATTGGTCCGATGGCAACATCCGGAACAGGGGTTTATTCCTCCCGATCAATTCATCGGGTCGGCCGAGAAGACCGGACTGATCCGGCCGCTCACCCAGTGGGTCTTGGAAGCGGCGCTTCGGCAGTGCCGTCTCTGGAGCCGGTCGGGGATGGAGATCGGAATCTCCGTCAACCTCTCGACCCGAAATCTCCAGGAGTCGCGATTGGTGGAGCGGGTCTTGGAGGCGCTTCAACGCAACGAGGTCGCGCCGGGCCGTCTGATGCTGGAGATTACCGAGAGCGCCATCATGGCCGATCCGAATTTGGCGAGGGAGGTGCTGACCCGGCTGAGCGAAAGGGGGGTGGGGCTTTCGATCGATGACTTCGGGACCGGCTACTCCTCGCTCGCCTATTTAAAGCGGCTGCCGGTCGACGAAATCAAGATCGATAAATCGTTCGTCCTCGGCATGGCGACCGATGAGAACGATGCGGTCATCGTCCGCTCGACGATCGATCTGGCGCATAATTTGGGATTAAAGGTCATCGCGGAAGGGGTCGAAAATGAAACCCTCTGGGAGCAGTTATCCCGCCTCGGATGTGATGAGCTCCAGGGCTATTATATCAGCCGGCCCCTTCCCCCGGAGGAGCTCTCTTTCTGGCTCAACCGGTCGCCGTGGGGATTTAAGAAAGGGCAGTCACCCGCCTAAATCCAGTCTATTCAAAAACGCACGGAAAATAGAGGGGCGGCGATTTACGGGGCTTTTTAATCCTCGTGATGGTGATGCTCGCCTTTGACGCAGTAAGGGCCCTCACATCCGAAGATGTCGAGATTCTGTTCCATCTCCGGGGGGATACGGAATGCCTCCTGCGTCTCATAAATCGGTCGGATCACCTGGCGGGCGTCAAACTCGAAGTTGAGCTCCACCTGGCCGTTGGGCGGCACGGTCACCGTCTTCTCGATCGGCTTCATGTGGGGGTGCCACGCGGTTACCTTATAGGTCCCCGGGGGGAGCCGGTCGATGGAAAACTCTCCGGTTCGGGTTGTCTTGTCAAAATAGGGATTGTCGACGACCCAGACCCAGGTCTGCATATATTCGTGCATGCCGCAGATAATCTGGGCGATCTTTTTTCCGGCGTCGAGATCGACCCAGCCGCGGTTGGGCCGGTTGGTGACCGGAATCGGAAAGCGGACCACCCGATGACCGGTCTCTTTTTGATAGATCTGCGCATCGTGGATCACCGGGTCGCGATTGACCACCGAGAGGAGATGGTGGTTCCGCATGACGCTGACCAAGGGATGGATGTGAATCAGATTTCCGTCTTTTGTATCGAACTGCTCGTCCTCCGTGACCTCGGAGGGGTGAAACATACAATTGACCGTGACGAGCTTGTTTTCGTTGGAGCGAAATCCTTTTCCGCCCGTCACATTCTGGACGGCGACGACCACATCTTGGAGTCCCCCGGCGGGGTCGACATTGAATTCTTTGAGGAGGACGAGCCCCTGTCCGTCGGAGATCTTCTTGCAAAAGTCGCCGAACGGATAAAGCACCATCGGAAAAGTGCGGGGTTCGGGAATCGGACCGCTGAGGACCGCCTTCCCGGTGATCGTTCCCCCTTGTTCTACCGGGGCGGTGTCATAAGCAAAGACGGGGCTCACCACCAGGCAGAGAAGGATGAGGAGGGTCCATTTGAAAATGTCGATTTGCTTCTTCATCAGCGCCATGCTCTCTCTATAATAATGAAGGGTTTAGGTTAAGCTGTCAACCGCGAAATTCATCTAAAGAGAAGCCCAGAAAATCGCCCTTTTGCGCGATCTAAGCGGCCGGAATGCCCGCCGGGAGTCTCTGCTTCCCTTTCCAATATTACAGCATAGCGCTCTTCCTTCTTCAAGTCTCTCCGATCTATAATCAAAGTGAATCAGGTGGCGCCCTGAGGGTTTGCGTCATAAAAGAGGGAGGCGGCGATGCCGGAGAAACGGTGGATGATTTATGGGGCCTATGGCTATTCCGGAGCGCTGATGACCGCGGAGGCGGTCCGGCGCGGACATCGGCCGGTGGTGGCGGGCCGGTCGGCCACACGGCTGATCCCCCTTGCAAAGCGGTTCGGACTCGATCCGCTCGTTCTTGAGTTAACAGACCAAACCACATTGGCCAAAGCGGTGGCCGAATGCTCCCTCGTGCTCAACGCGGCGGGGCCGTTTGTCGAGACGAGCGGCCCGATGGCCGAGGCGTGTCTCGCCGGGGGGACGCACTATGTCGACATCACGGGCGAGATTGGGGTCTTCGAGGCGCTCTTCGCCCGCGATCCGGAGGCGAAGCAGCGCGGCATCACGCTGCTGCCGGGGGCGGGGTTCGATGTCGTTCCGGGAGATTGTCTTGCAAGGTATGTCTTCGAAAAGGTGCCGGGGGCGACCCGGTTGGAGCTTGCCGTCGCGGCGCTGACCGGTGTCAGTCCCGGAACGGCGAAGACGATGCTGCAGCAGCTCCCGCGCGGAACACGGGTCCGCCGCGACGGCGGACTGACGGCCCTGCCGACGGGCGAGGGGACGCGGCGGATTCGATTTCCCGGCGGGATCCGGACAGTGGCGCCGGCGAGCCTCGGCGAGCTGGCCGCCGCCTACTGGACGACCGGCATTCCGAACATCACAACTTATCTGGCCCTTCCCGCGCCGGTGATCCGCCTGATGCGTTGGACCGGGCCGCTCCTCGAACGGCTCCTGGCGACCGATGCGATCCGGCGGATGGCGGCGCGCGTGGCGCACGCCGTGATCAAAGGGCCGGACGCCGACGCGCGGCGACTGGGACGGTCGGCCCTCTGGGCGCGGGCGTCGGATGAAAAAGGGAATGCCGCCGAAGCGTGGCTCACGACGGCGGAGGCGTACGACTTCACCGCGATGTCGGCGGTTCATTCGGTGGAGCGGCTGCTCGACCGGCCGCCGGCCGCCGTCTGCCACGGCGCCTGTACCCCCGCCGGCGCCTTTGGCTCCGGCTTCGTCCTGCAGATCCCCGGAACCAAATTGATCGATCATCTATCGGGTGATATAGGGTGATCGTTAGGGTGACCGTTCCGGGGAGACCGATCGCGTCTGATCTTCTATCGGATTGCGCGGGATTGCGCGGTTTCTCCGGGGAGTTCAATTTCGAAAAGGATTTTCCGGCAGGTGCAGTAATTGCCGAGGTGGCAGAGGGCCAGCCGGGTGGCGATTCCCGGCGGCGGCAGCGGCAGGATGTCCGGTTCGAGCGTCCCGACGCCGAGGGTGATGTGGGGGGAGAAGCGGTCATAGGCGGCGGCCGCGGCGTAGCGGTTGACCCAGTCGACGCTCGTCTGTTGGACCTCGGGAAAGCCGATGAAATCGTCCGCCGCCGCCTCTAGGAAAAGGGGTTTCATCCGGCGGAGGACCGTCTCGTGCAGCGCTTGGAGCGAAGGGGTCCGCTCGATCTTCAAGCTGGAGACCGGCTCGCCGGTTGCGATCCCCCCGGCTTCGATCCCGGTGACGGTGAGGGAGATCGGCGGAAAGTGCGATGCCACCTCCGCCAAGAGGTCGGCCGCGGCGGGGAGCGCCTCTTCCCGGAGCGCCCCCATCGCGAGGGAGAGATGCGGCAGACAGTCGTTTTGATTCAGCACGATCTTCGGATCAAAGCGTCCGAGCAGCGCCCGATTGAGCCGAAGGGCCGCCTCCGCGATCTCTCGGGGGGGAAGCAGAACGATGTCACACGCGATCCGGGTCACGGCCGGCTCCTGGACGGAGGTTATCTCCCATCTCGTCGACAAAGTGCCGGTAGAGATCGACATCGCCGTTCTTCTCGATCTGCTTCTCCTCATAGGGAATCGCCACGCGGCGATAGAACTCCTCGGAGATATTCTGGAAGGTCCCGGTGATCAGGGCGATGAGCCAGTAGCGCATCTTCCCGAACCGGAGCCGGACCACCTGAAGCGCGAGCCGCGTGCAGCAATAGTTGAGCGAGCCGGCAAAGGCGCCGTCCTGTCCATCGGCTTCGGCCTGGAGGGCGATCCGCCGGGCGAGCGCGTCGATTAAAGGATCAAACTCGGTTCTGGCATGGGGTGCGATGTAAGGCATGCGTCTTCTCCTCCACGTAGATGAAGCGATCATCATAAAGAGGAAGAGGGTCCAAAGCAAGGGACCGGCCGTGATGGCCTGCGCGCTCCATTTTCATGGAACGGTCTTGCCAAAAGGGATCGTTTAAAAGCATTCAAAGGAGGAGGCGGAGCGATGAAGCGGGTTCTTTCCGGTGTGACGGTCGAGTGCATCAAAGGGAACATCGCCGCCCAGCCCGATGTTGCGGCGATCGTGAATGCGGCAAATGCCGAGCTGACGATGGGGGGCGGCGTTGCGGGGGCGATCCATCGGGCGGCCGGTCCGGGGCTGGCGGAAGAGGGCCGGCCGCTGGCGCCGATTCGCCCCGGGGAGGCTGTGATCACCGGCGGACATCGACTGCCGAACCGGTATGTCATTCATTGCCTCGGTCCCGTTTATGGAAGAGACAAACCGGAAGCGGCGCTGTTGGCCCGGTGTTATTCGCGCGCGCTCGATCTCGCCGAGGCGCATCAGATCGCCGCGATCGCCTTTCCCGCGATCTCCACCGGCATTTTCGGCTATCCGATGAAGGCGGCGGCGGAGGTCGCCTTTCGGACGATCCAAGAGAAGATCCCCACGCTTCAATCGGTTCAGCAGATCCGGTTCGTTCTCTTTTCCGACCCAGACCTCGACATCCACGAAAAGGCCTTGTCTATTATATCGGGCGAATGATCTTTTAAATCCTCAAGAAGGGGTCCGGCGATCTTGCCGCACAAAACCCGGACCGCCCGGCGCCGGTTCGGGCGCGTCGGCCGGGGGCGACTCCTCACCCCACCGAATCCACCGATCGATCGTCCGCTCTCTTCCCCCCGGGCCGCCGCTCGCCGCTTCAATCACCCCGATTTCGGCGGCGACCCCCGCCAGGTAGAGCCGGTTGCCTTCGGAATCGACCGCGATGGAAAAGGGAAAGGCGCCGGTCGCTCCCTGAATCCGGAGTTGCTCCAACCGCTCTCCGTCATAGACGAAATAGGAGCGGAGCATCGGCGCCGCGATATAGAGGCGCTTCGCGCGGGGATCGAACGCAAGGCCGCGGGCAAGCGTCCCCTTCGGGAGGGGAACGCGCTCGGGCGGCGCGGTGAGGTCGTCGAGGTGAAAGATCAGCACCCCGTCGAAGTTCGACACATAGAGGCGCCGCCGGTCGAGATCGGCCGCCATGGCGAAGGGGCCGTTGAGGCCGCTCTTCTCCGGGCCGATCGTCCGGTCGGGACGGCGCTCCCCCTCGATCTCCTTCGATTTCTCGAAGACCAGCAGGGCGCCGGGGTGGGCGTCTGCGACAAAGAGACGGCCGCGGTCGGCGTAGATGCCGGTCGGGAAGTTAAACCGCCGGAGGACCCGGCTGGCGCGGGTCGTGGAGCGGGGATCGAACCGATCAAAGATCAGCAGCGCATGGTCGGTGGCGTCGGAGACAAAAAGGCTCTTCGCGTCGGGATCATACCAGAGTCCGGAAACGACGTTGGCGAGGTCGAGCGAAGCGCCGGGGCGGGTTCCCTTTTTGCCCGGCTGCGGGAAGACGAGGAGCTGCGAGCCGCGCCGGTCGTCGCCGACCGTCGTTGCAAAGAGCCGGTCTTGGGTCGGGTCGAACGCCAGAAGGAGCGGCTGGAACGAGGGGGCCTGCGCGAGGGCACGCCCGATCGGATCGGGTTTCACCGCGACGGACAGAAGCAAAAAGAGCAAAAAAAGCAAAAAGAGAAAGAGCAGTCCGATCAGGCCGCGGCGGGTCGGTCCGGCGGGTGTCGGTCTAAATAGAGGGCGCCTCATCGCTTCTCCTTCAGCGCCGGAATCGCCTCGATTTTCTCCTCGGTCAACAGATCCCACTCGACCCCCTTCGGCCGCGGGTAGCGGCTGCGGCAGACGATGACCTTCCTCGGCGTGAGGATGAAATCGACTGGGATGTCGTGCTCCGCCCAGGGGAAGGTGCGATCCAAGATCTGGAGCGGATGGACGCTGGTGACGATCGGCGTGTCGGGCCGGACCTTCCCCGCCTCGGTCGCCAACGCATACTCGAGGTCGGAGTAGCCCTCCCCCTTTCCGATCCGCCCGCCGTCCCGGCTCACCGCAACCGATCCGCAAAAAATGAGGTCGATCGGCTCCATCTCTTCGACCGTTACTGTCCGACCCCAGTGGCCGGCCCCGACGATGCTGGAGGCTTCCCACCATTTCTTCTCACCGATCCGATCGGAGTCAAGCTCGATGAAGCACTCCAGCCGGCGCAGCCGCGGCACCGCCATGTAGAGACGTTTTCCGTCCCGGAGCGCCTTGTAGCGGATCGCCCGTTGGGGCGCATCGGGATTGATCTTGATGACCCGTGCCGCCTGCCAGACCTTCAGCTGATCGAGATGTGCGGCGCAGCGCTCCGCCCCGACAAAGTTCGGAATCCGCCCCTGCGCGCCTGGAAAGCGGGCCGCCTCCTTCGCTTCAAGGAGATTCCACACTTTCTCCCGGATCGCTTGTTTCTTCTCCTGTAGAGACATTGTTCTCCGGGATTCCTTTAAGAAGGTGTCTGCCTGCGTTGACCGGATTCCTTCAGAATCAAAGGGACGGATTCGATCCCGCTGCAATGGACCCGACGCCATCCGATCCGGCGCCCTTCCTTCTGCATACCATTCTCTCTTCTGAAAAATCAAACTAATTCGCCAATTTTTAACAATCTTCCCGAAGCCTCTCTCGGTCGTTTCACCCCCTCTTTTCGCGCTTGAACAAGATTGCCCCCTGAGTTATTGTTGAAGGAGGTATGGCGAGCGGAATCGGTTGTCGGACCGGTGAGCGTCGGTGGAAAACCCGATCAGAAGCGAAGGAGGTTCTGCATGGAGATTAAAGAGCTGGGGCATGTCGTCCTCTATGTGAGCGATCTGGAGCGCTCGCGAAAGTTTTACCGGGATCTCCTCGGCTGGCGGGAGATCGGCGCAATGGGGAGCTGGGCGGTCGCATTTTCTTCGGGTCGAACCCATCATGAGCTCTTGCTGATCGAGGTCGGCGCGGAGGCGGAGCCGATTCCCGACGGCCCGCGCGTGGGGCTCTACCACTTCGGTCTGAAGGTCGGGGAGAGCGATGATGAGCTCCGGAAAGCGATCGATCAGCTGCGGAGCTCCGGGGTGCCGATCGTCGGCATGTCCGACCATGGCGTCACCCACAGCGTCTACATCGCCGATCCCGACGGCAATGAGATCGAGCTCTACATCGACGTGCAGCCGGAGGTCTGGCGGGAGCGCCCGGACGCATTCCTCGCCCCGGTCCGTCCGCTTCGTCTGTAGCGTGAACGATCCGCAAAGAGCCTAAAGAGGAAAATAAGGGAGAGATGAAGGCGATTCGAGTTCATCAATTCGGCGGCCCGGAGGTGCTCCAGCTGGAGATGCTGCCCGATCTTCGGCCCGGTCCCCAACAGCTGCGGGTCCGGATCAAAGCAATCGGGGTCAATCCGGTCGATACCTATCGCCGGTCCGGCTCCAATCCCGACCTGAAGGTCCCCTACACCCCCGGCTCGGATGCCGCCGGGATCGTCGAGGCGGCGGGGGAGGGAATCCATCGGTTTAAGGTCGGCGATCGGGTCTATACCTCAGGAACGTTGACCGGCGCGTATGCCGAGGCGGCGCTCTGCACCGAAGCGCAGGTTCATCCGCTGCCGGCGCAGGTGACGTTCGAGCAGGGGGCGGCGATCGGGGTCCCTTATGCCACCGCCTATCGCGCCCTCTTCCAGCGGGCCCGGGCCGTTCCCGGAGAGGTGGTGCTGGTCCACGGCGCCACCGGCGGGGTGGGACTGGCCGCCGTGCAGCTGGCCCGGGCGGCGGGGATGGTCATCCTCGCCACCGGCGGCAGCCCGAAGGGGCGGGAGCGGGTGGCGGCGCAGGGGGCGCATCACCTGCTCGATCATCATGCGCCGGGATATCTGAAGCAGGCGCTCGCGCTGACCGAGGGGCGCGGCATCGATGTCATTCTCGAGATGTTGGCCAATGTGAATCTCGGAGAAGATCTGAAGGTCTTGGCGGAGCGGGGACGGGTGGTGGTGATTGGAAACCGGGGGACGGTGGAGATCAACCCGCGCGATGCGATGAGCCGGGAGGCCGACATTCTCGGCGTGATGCTCTTTAATGCGACCGATCGGGAGCAGGCGAGCATCCATGCCGCGCTCGGGGCCGGTCTGGAAAACGGCACGCTCCGTCCGGTGGTCGGCCAGCGGCTTCCCCTGTCCGAGGCGGCGCAGGCGCATCAGGCGGTGATGGCCTCGGGGGCTTACGGAAAAATTGTTCTGATTCCTTGAAGGAGGGAGCGTCGGGTGGGAGGAATACCGGAAGAGAATGGAGCGCGTTCGGCCTTTGACGCGCGGGCGCGGCAGCGGATGCTGGAGGTGAATCAAGCGCTCCGCGCCCTTCATAAATTGCTGATCCGCACCGTTCAAAGCGAATATGAGCGGGAGCATGGACCGATCGCCGGGCCCGGAGCGCTTCTCCGTTTATTGATGGAAGATCCTTTTTTTTCTTGGCTCCGCCCGATGTCGAAGGTGATGGTGGAGATGGACGAGCTCCTCGAAGAGGAGGCGCCGCTGGAGCCGATCCGGATGGCCGGTCTCCGGGAGCGGATCGAGGGGATGATCGCCTCCGAGCGGTACCTCGCCTTTCTTCAGTCGAGCCCCGACGTCGTGATCAGCCACACCACCCTCCGCAATGCGCTTCGGACCTTTTCATAGCCACGAAAACGGGCGCGGACCGGCGGTCCGGAGCCGACGTTGGGTTTCAGGGCGGATGCGGGATAAATGAGATAAATGAAATGGCAGTAACGAGATGGCAGTGAATAGACGCGCAGATGAGGAGTTGCAGCCCGATCGGCCCGGTTCGGAAGCGGAGGGCCCGCCGCCGGTGCGAGCGGCGGTCCGGCCCGAAGCGATCTCCGGCGCGCCCCGCCGGCCTCCCTATCAGCGGCCCCGTTTCATCCTCCTCTTCTTGGTGGTGCTGATCGCGCTGATCTTCGGCCTCCGCTATTATCTTCATTCCAGAGGGATCGAATCGACCGATGATGCCTACATCGAGGCGCATGTTGTCCAGGTGAGCCCGAGGGTCGCGGGACATGTGATCGAGGTGTCGGCGCGGGACAACCAGGAGGTCAAAAAAGGAGATCGGCTCGTCGCGATCGACCCGCGCGACTACGAGGTGCGTCTGGCGCAGGCGCGCGCGGGAGAAGTCGCCGCGCGGGGAAAGCTGAAGCAGGCGGAGACGCAGCTGCCGGTGGCGCGGGCGAACCTCGGACAGGCGCAGGCGGAGGTCCAGGTGGCCCAGACGACCGCCGATTTACGGGAAACCGATTTAAAAAGGCTTCAGCAGCTCGGTGAGCTCGTCTCCCAGCAGCAGCTCGATCAGGCGAACAGCGCTTTTCAGACGAGCCGCGCCCAGCTCGTCGCCGCCCGCAGACGGGCGGCGGGGGCGGAGGCGCAGGTCGCCGCGGCGGAATCCCAAGTTCAAACCTCCCAAGCCGAGGTTGAGCAGGCGGTGGTTGCGGTTCAGCAAGCCGACCTGGAGCTGACCTACACCCGGATCTTCGCCCCCGACGAAGGACGGGTCACCCGCCGAAGCGTGGAGCCGGGGATGTACGTTCAGCCGGGGCAGGCGCTCTTGGCGCTCGTTCCCAAGCAGGTCTGGGTGGTGGCGAATTTCAAGGAGACGCAGCTCAACCGGATGCGGCCGGGCCAGCCGGTGGAGATCCGCGTCGACGCCTATCCCGGAAAAATTTTCAACGGCCATATCGACAGCATTCAGGCCGGCTCCGGCGCGCGGTTCAGCCTCCTCCCCCCTGAAAATGCCACCGGCAACTTCGTAAAGGTGGTTCAGCGCTTTCCGGTGAAGATCGTCTTCGATGGGCCGAACGACGCCGGCGCTTTCCTCGCGCCGGGGATGTCGGTGCGGCCGGAGGTGCGGCTGCGGTGAGCCCCCCCGGCCCTCCGGCCCTCCGACCATGAGCAGCGACGGCGCCGCCGCGGCGCGGCCCGCGCGCAACCCCTGGATCATCGCGATCGTCGTGACGATGGCGACCTTCATGGAGGTCCTCGACACCACGATCGTCAATGTCGCCCTCTCCCACATCGCCGGCAGCCTCTCGGCCGGCCTCGATGAGAGCACCTGGGTCCTCACCTCTTATCTCGTCTCCAATGCGATCATCTTGCCGGTCAGCGGCTGGATGTCGTCGGTCTTCGGACGGAAGCGCTTTTACATGGGCTGTGTGGCGCTGTTCACCGCCAGCTCGTTTCTTTGCGGCTTCGCTCCGAGCCTCGGCTGGCTGATCTTCTTCCGGGTGCTGCAGGGGCTCGGCGGCGGCGGGCTGCAGCCGAGCGAGCAGTCGATCTTGGTCGATACCTTCCCGGCGGCGAAACGGGGGATGGCCTTCGCCGTCGCCGGGATCGCGATGCTCTCCGCCCCTTCGATCGGCCCGACGCTCGGCGGCTGGATCACCGACAACTACAATTGGCGGTGGTGCTTCTACATCAACATTCCGATCGGCCTCCTCTCCCTCTTCCTCACCTCCCGGCTGGTCCACGATCCGCCGCATGCCAAAGCGGTCGGCTTTAAAGAAGGATTTCGAATCGACTATATCGGGCTCGGGCTGATCGCGCTCGGCTTCGGCGCCCTCCAGATCATGCTCGACAAAGGAGAACGGGAGGATTGGTTCCAGTCTCCCCTCATCCGGACCTTGGGGGTGATCGCCTT
Source organism: Candidatus Manganitrophaceae bacterium (assembly GCA_016200325.1). Lineage (NCBI taxonomy): Bacteria > Pseudomonadati > Nitrospirota > Nitrospiria > Candidatus Troglogloeales > Candidatus Manganitrophaceae > Candidatus Manganitrophaceae bacterium. The sequence goes on along the minus strand of JACQEZ010000019.1, from coordinate 323,087 downwards.
CGTCGCGATTGCCGTCGCCATTATTTGGGAGCTGCGGCAGAAACGGCCGGTGGTCGATCTGAGGCTGCTGCGGACACCGAACTTCGGCATCGCCAATCTCTTGATGTTCATGATCGGCTTCGTCCTCTTCGGCAGCTCGGTCCTTCTTCCGCAGATGCTTCAGACCCAAATGGGATATACGGCGCAGCAGGCGGGGATGGTCCTCTCGCTCGGGGCGTTGGTGGTGATGGTGATGATGCCGGTCATCGGCCTTCTCGTCTCGAAGGTGCAGCCGAAATGGATGGTCCTCGTCGGCCTGGTCCTGCAGTCCGCTTCGCTTTTCTACATGACCCGGTTTAGCCTCCAGATGGATTTTCAGACGGTGATGTGGGCCCGCTGCTTCCAGGCGTTTAGCCTCTCCTTTCTCTTCGTGCCGATCAACACCGCCGCTTACGCCTATCTTCCGCCGGGAAAGAACAACAACGCGTCGGCGCTGATCAACCTCTCGCGCAACATGGGGGCGAGCTTCGGGATCTCGATCGTCACCACCTTCCTGGCGCAACGGACCCAGTTCCACCAGGCGCAGCTGGTCAGCCACCTCACGCCATACGACCCCGGCTACCAATCGGCCCTCGGACGGCTCGTGGCGCGGCTCATCTCCGCCGGCGTCGGCGCCGTCGACGCCGCCCGCCGCGCCGAAGCGATTCTCTACCGGATGGTCGACCAGCAGGCGACGATGCTCGCCTACATCGACAACTTCTGGCTGCTCGGTCTGCTCTTCTTGGCAATCGTCCCGCTGGTATTCTTTCTAAAGCGGATCGAGCGAGGCAAGGCGCCGGCGATGCATTGAGAGGAGTTTGCCTGTCAGCATAATACGAGCATGAAGGATATAGATCCCTGACGAGGGTATATTTTTAAGTGGATCAGAGGTGAAGAATGACTAAGTATTCCTTGACAAACATCATTCAATTCTATACCGTGTGAGGCATTCATTGAGTTATTAAGAAGCGGGAATAGGAAGTCTCTGATGCCCCCCAGCCATCAAAGGCCAACGATCACCTTTGTAGTCGCTTCGATCCAATCGAACATTCTGAAAAAATCTTTCGGTTCGAAAATTGCTGAAACCCTTGCCTACATTAATCACCACTACGCTCAAGGTCTCACCCTCAAAGAAGTCGCTTTGCTCATGGGGATTCATCCCGATTATTTAGGCCGGCGATTTAAGGCCGAGACGGGAATCCGCTTTCATGATTATCTTCTTCGTAAGCGACTTGAGGCGGCGTGTGTTCTCCTGAGAGATTCTCTGAAAAATATTAAAGAGGTTTGCTACGAGTGCGGTTTCAGCGATCCACAGGTTTTCTGCAAAGTATTTAAGAAATGGATGGGGTCCACTCCTACCCTTTATAGAGAGACGCGTTCAGCCCCGTCCAAGAACAGCATCAGAGTACTCCTCCATATCTGACCTCTCACGTCCAAAATAACCGATCGATCCTGCTTTCTTTCACCGGAACAAAAGGTCTGTTTTTGACACCTCTTTTCGGTTGCAAGTTTGGTATTAAATGCTACGATACGCTCCTGTATTTCTAGAGCATCTTATTTGAAAAGCTTTAGTCCGTCTTTACTACTTACACACCCATCATTTTATTAAAGCAGAGTTAGGAGGAAGAGATGGCCCATCTCCGCAACTATTATAGAACTGCGCTATTAAGCCTCTTTCTGATGATCCCATACCTTCTGATCGATTCTTCCTTTGTCTTTGCAACCGATTCACTTCCAGTCCAAGTAGAATTTGCAGGTGGCAGCCTTCAAGTCAGTTGGGGCGGGGTTCCCCAAACGCGCGATGGAAAAGAATTCCAATTCTGGACGGTTGAAATTAATGCGGATGGGCTAGGCCGTTTCGTATGCGGATTGGCAATTGCGGGGGCTGGCCCATGCCCTTTCGGTGTCGGAACGACGAGCAAAAACATGGATGTTACAGCCCCGCTTTTGCAGGGCGCTGCTCCGGTCGGAACTCGCGTTACTGTTAACATTGGGGCTTATTATGATGGCAGCCCGGGAGCTTCTTGGATTGAGCAATATCATGGAAGCTTTAGTGAAAATAGAACAACTCCTCCAATTGGTCTACAGGAAGTGGCCGGTACAAAGTCCGGGCGGATTAATACTCTGCTTAAAATTCCCTATCTTATTAGGGTGAGATTTACACGCCTGGGGCAGGAGTTGGAAGGCGGGAATTTAGACCTTGGTACTTTTGGGCTTGTCAGCGCTTTTCCGGCCGGAGCGACTGGTCAGCGCGTCGGCTCCGCGGCAGCCCTTGTTGGAGGGAGTCCATCCGAAGTAAACCTCCCTTTTACAGTTGGCAATAAAGATGGTAATTATAACGTTCTTATCATTTGTTCTCTCTGTAACAACCAACAGTCAGCCAATCTTACTTACACAATAAACGTGCCTAAGGCGAGCTTGACCTTGACGGCCAATCCCAAGGATGTGTGGCCGGCAGGTTATCCGGAGAGTATAAGCAGCATCAGCCTTGAAGCAATTGATGGACTGGAAGGAACTTATGGACCCCTTGCCGGATATGACGCAAACTTAAACATCCAGCCTATTGCGTTTTCCGGTGGGCATGATCATTCAGATTTAAGCCGCCCGCCCGGCACTCTTAAAGTCGGTTGCAAGCCTCCCAAATCCAATTGCTGGACATATACTGGATCAATCCTCGCAGGTGAGGAACTCATCATCGCGACAGCCTTATCAGATCCCCTGGTCACGGGCCAAACCTTAGTTAATATAGCGATACCTGACTTAGGAGAGCTGACCGATAGTGTAGCGCCTCCAATTTGGCGGCTGACGGGAAAGACTGGTTCACATTCTAGTAATCACTTCGGAACCGCAGGAACCAATGCAATGATACGAGCGATGGCTAAAGATTACTATAATATCAACCATGAGAGTATTGGTATTAATGATATGAGCCTCCCGAAGGGTGGATTATTTGATGTAAACGCCAATTGGAGTCCCGACCCCGGACACGTCCTTCACCGAGAGGGGAAAAGTGTCGATATAGATCGATGCGCGCAAACAAAGGTCAAACAGGATCTGCTTGATCGAGGGGCAAGTGACTTTGGGGGGAGTCGAACTGTCGAGAAACCCAAGGGACCGCTCGCCTGTGACGGTCCCCCTGATACAGCTCGAATCCATTATGATTTTCCATAAAGAGGGCTAAATGAGAATTGGCCGATTGATGACTTTTGTGATTGTGACATTTAGTCTGGCTCTTACCCGCGAGGCGATGTCACAAAATTTGACACTGTTACCGGGTGAACAGGTGCCAATATTAAAAGATGTTCAGGTAAAAGCCGATGTGACCTTGGAGGATAATCTTGTTTACAGCTATAGCTATGAAATTACAAATCCTCAGTTAAACACAGGCAGAATCTGGCTGGCCGGTATTGATATCAAAAAGCCTGCAGGGAGCAAGGAGCTTAATCGCAGCGGGCTTGTAAACGGTCCTCGCTATACTGAGAACAGCTCTGAGATGATCCTCTCCGCAATTGGGAGCACCTTAATTCCGGTTGGCTCCTCATCTCCGGAGAACTGGACTTCTGGGTTAACAATGGATGGGACGATCTCATGGGGAAGTTTTGATTCACCTTTCCGAATCCAGCCGGGCCAGTCTCTCTCCGGATTCAAGGTTACTAGCCATGGTCTGCCCGGCATTCGCTCAATATTAATTAAACCAAAATTTGAACAGACGCCAGTAGATGAAGCAACGTCGGAAAATTTGGAGAGAATAAAACAGATTGAGGGATCAATCGTCGTCCAGCAAAAAACGATCGGCCCCACAGCACCGCCCCAGAATTTTGTCGCGCTTGATTTCACCAATTATATTATCAGTCTTCGGGGAGAATCCCAAGCGCAACGTTGGATTCTTCAGCCCGATATTCTTCCTGCGCTTGACTCTAAACTAAATACGGTTAAAAACAGTCTTATCGCCGGCGACAATGCCATTGCATACTCTAGCATTACTGATTTCATCAATGAGGTGGAGAGCCAAAAAAACATAGGTCTCACGTCTGAGGGATATGCCCTCTTAAAGTTCAATGCCATCTATCTGAGAGATCAACTTTTCCAGCAACTGCCAGCAGACAGCGTTGCTCCTGTTACAACTGCTGAGGCCTCTCCGGTCGCGAATGAAGCCGGATGGAATAAGACCGATACGATTATTACCCTCACTGCTGCTGATAATGAGGGGGGATCGGGAGTTAAAGAGATCCGCTACAGTCTCGGATCTGGTGCCGAAGTCATCACCGTAGGGGCTTCAGTGACGGTTCCTGTGACCACCGAGGGTGAAACGCCGCTCCGTTACCACGCGGTTGATCAGGCGGGAAACAGCGAAGCCGAAAAGACCCTCACAATTAAAATAGATAAAACTCCGCCCATTATTAACACATCCGCAAACCCACCTGCCAATGCCGCAGGATGGAATAATGCAGATGTGACCGTCACGTTTATCGCTACCGACTCCCTCTCCGGAAACACCACCTGCACCCCTGCCTCTTTTGTGGTGAGCAGCGAAGGGGCCAATCAGTCGATCAGCGCCACCTGTCGCGATCAGGCAGGAAACAGTAGTAGCGCTTCCTATAGCGTCAGCTTGGATAAGACGGCGCCGACCCTCACCTTCGGTTCCCTCAGCCCCCTTCCGAATGCGGCCGGGTGGAATCGCAGCGATGTCACGGTTGGGTTCTCGGCGGCCGATGCCCTCTCGGGTCTCTTATCCACCCAACCTGCATCCAGCCCCCTTGTCTTTAATAGTGACGGAACCGGGATGACCCGGAGTGTCACTGTGACTGATAAAGCCGGCAACAGCGCCACCTTTACCAGCCCTGTGGTCAACCGGGATACGATTGCCCCAACGCTCACTTTTGGCACTGGGACTCCCGCTCCCAATGCGGCAGGATGGAATAATACCAACGTCTCCGTCCCATTCACCACTCAGGATGAGCGTTCCGGTATCGCCGGAAGCAGTATCTCCAGCCCGCTTGTTCTTTCGGCGGAAGGGACCGCCGTCACCTTGAGTGTCACCGTCATCGATCAAGCGGGGAACCAGGCAACCCTCAGCTCTCCTTCTTACAAGATCGACAAGACCGCGCCGGTCTTGACCCTCCCTTCATTTGCTGCGAGCTACCTGCTCAACAGCAGTCTCCCGCTCTCCTTTAGTGCCTCCGATTCTCTCTCGCAGGTGAGCACCCTCGCGGGCGCTTTCAACGGCGCCTCGGTCTCAAGTGGCGCCAGCGTGCTGCTGACCCAAGTGGGGGCCAACACCTTTACACTCTCTGCAACCGATCAAGCAGGCAACAGTGCCAGTCAAAGCCGCCCCTTCTCGGTGCTCTACGGCTTCGGAGGCTTCCTTCCGCCCGTCGACGAGAATGACATCTATCAATTGGGGAGGACCCTGCCGACGAAGTTCAAGCTCACCGATGTCAATGGAGCGTCGGTCTCTACTGCCGTTGCCCATTTGTCTATGCAGAAGCTTTCAGGAGCCGAACCGACAGGGGACCCGATCGACGCCAGTTCCAACAGTGCGGCCGACTCCGGCAATCTCTTCCGATATGATGGCAGCCAATATATCTTCAATCTGGATACGGGGCCGCTCTCGGTGGGAACTTGGCGGCTTCAGGCAGTGCTCAATGACGGATCAACGCGCTCCGTCCAGATCGGGCTGAAAGCGAAATAAATTCTAAATCATGATAATCTTTTGAGACAGGATCTGCCCTAGATCCCTCGTGAAAAACTGTCCCAAAGGTGCGGACTCAACTGCAGCCGGCCGACTCTTTATTTCCCTTGGTCTGGTCGGTTCTCTCCCTTTCGGATCTGATTCGCGCTCCCGACTGAATACTCCCTTTGAGCCAGATAGACAGCGCCCACCGGAACGCGATATCTTCACCTTAAAGAGGTGAAGGTCGATGTTGTGGATCGATTTTTTTGTTGCGCTTGGGATCGGTCTGATTCTGAGCGTCATCTTCTGGCCGCTCTTTCGGACGCCCGACCGGCGGTTGGCCTGGGCCGCCGAATTGACGGAGTTCTTCTGGTTCTTCCTGTTGGTCTTTGTCGCCGCTTGGCTCGGAGGAATCTGGGTTGTCCCGGTGGGGCCGCGCGCCTGGGGGGTGAATTGGCTTCCGTTTTTAGCCACGGGGCTGCTCTTCGCCCTGCTCTTGGCGGTAAATGCCCCGATGCGGGAGATGCCGCTGCGACGTGAAACGCTGGCTGAAGCGCGGGAGGAGCGGACTGAGGATGCAAGGACGTTCCGCCTCCTCAATCTCTTTTATTGGGTTCTGCTTATTTCTCTCCTGCTCTCCATTTTATTGCACTACCGCCGGTAACTCCTAAGTTTGACATGAAGGCATCCTGCCCTCTGAAGCCGACATCCAGGGTTTCAAAATCAGTTCTTCTTGAAAGACGACCCCAGCAATGGCGGCAGGAATCACAAATCATATCTGGAGCTGGGAGGAATTACTTTCGAATTAGGGCACTACCTTTCTTCAATTCCAATTGTAGTTTTCCAGCCAGTCTGATAGATTTCCCTTTTATGGGGATCCAATTAAAGAAAATAGTTTTCTTATTTGTCTTTCTGCTAGGGTTGCTGCTTTCCCCTGCTCCCCCTTTAGCAGAATCGTCCATTTTAGAGGTCTGCTTTACCCCAGGGGAGAATTGTACTGGGGCCCTTGTGAAAGGCTTAAGAGAGGCTCGCTCTTCGATTCTGGTGCAAGCCTACTCCTTTACCTCCGCTCCAATAGCAAAGGCATTAACGGAAGCACATAAGCGAGGCGTTCACGTGGAAGTCATTCTTGATAAGAGTCAACGGAAGGAGAAATACACCTCGGCTGATTTTGTGGCTCATGCGGGCATTTTGACCTATATCGACACTGAACACGCGATCGCCCACAACAAGGTGATGGTAATCGATGGCGAAACCGTCATTACCGGTTCCTTTAATTTTACAAAAGCAGCTCAGGAGAAGAATGCGGAGAATCTGCTAGTGATTCGGGATAAGGCCTTGGCCGCGCAATATTCGGACAATTGGCATCTTCACCAAAAGCACTCTGAAATTTATCGAGGTAAATAGAAAATCGGTGGGCGGTTAAAATTCAGATTGAAAAAGAGAGGACATGGAAGATAGTGGTCTTCCAGGCCCCAAAAGAAATCAAGCAAAGAACCGTCTCATATCCGGAATGAAAATACAAAAGAGAAATTAAATTGGACAATGATGAAGTCATAATCAGGCGAATTCACTATGTCTGCTCTTCATGTAATAGAGAAGCTATGAATCCGAGTAAGCCCTTGAGAAGCACGAGCAGGACGCGCAACGTATATTGGAAGAGGTACGCCGTTCTGCCGCCGAACGGGGGGTATCACAACAGGCAATTTATTTTCAGAATGAGAGCATTGAGCATAACAAACAGGCAGAAAATTGGCAAAAGGCGACAATAGGAGTTGCTGTCATTTTGATTCTTTACGCGGCTATATCTGCAACCTTGCATAAATGGGACTGGATTGAGCCAAAGGATACCTATGAAGGATATCAACTTGGCCTTAGCAAGATTTTAGTCTTCTCGGTATTGGCTTATTTGCTCTTTCTATCAGCGCGGAATTTCCTTTCTCACAAACACAATGCCATTGTGAACAAACACCGGCAGAACGCCTTGCTAACCTTCAACGCTCTTGTAAACGCAGCAGGCGGACAGGCTCCACAGGATGTAGTGCTGACCTATGCGGCTGCCTGTATCTTCTCGCCCCAGGAAACGGGTTATACGAAAGGCAGCAGCGGTCAAGCTGATATGCCTACGAATATTATTCAGGCTTTGCCAAAAATTATTGCGGAAAAGTAAATTCCATCCTACCGCTCTTCACTTCGGAGGCGGCGCGTTTCGACAGGCTGCGGGGGCGTCCTTGGCCCGCTGGGTGTCGTGCGGCGGGGAGTCCCATGGGGGCGGCGGGATTTTTCGCTGTCGCGGTAGGGACGCATCTTCCCGGACGCGACGGCGAGCGGGCGGGCCGGTGGGACAAGCGAGGAAGCCTGGCACGCGTAGCAACCACTTACGGGCAAGCCGTGTTGATCTGATCCTGTTTTCTCTGGATCAATAATTCGTGTTAACAAGTAAATTTGTAAACAAGCTTATATGCCAACACTTTCATTTACTGACTTCTGGCAGACTCTGCGGCTATATGTCCGGCAAGCGAAGTAACGAACGCTTTTAGACTCGTCATCTCTGAAAGATCTGTGTAATCGCCCGTTGTTATGGCTGAACGGGGAGAGGCAATAATTGAAGCGGTAGTATAAAGCTGTTCCTGTACCAGCCTCTGGCACAAAATGTCATAGCGTTTTAAATAAGAAGCGCCCTGAAATTCCTGGAATACTGGAAAGTGTGGCGATCGGCCGCGTACCGGTGTTCTTGACTCCGGCGCATCCTCAACCATCATTATCCAGCCGACGAAAGGCCTCAGCTGCTCACCGAAAGCACCCTCGCGGTAAGCCGTCCAGAAATCATGTGCGGTGCCAATAGCCTCTTCAGTCCGATTATTAAAGTTGTTTCCGAATGACGGCCCCACCTGGCTTTTGAGTTCAATGGAGGCGACCAGCCGGCCTTGATGTAAAACAAGAAGATCCCAAAGTTTGGTCGGCCGGAAGTACCCAGGAAGGGTCAATAAGGTACGTTGCTGATGAATATCAGCATGAGCAAGACCGTTTGCTTTGACTAGATCAATGACCAAGGCGATAAATCCGTCCATATTCTTGCCAGCCGTCACACCGGCGCGTTCGCCTTGGTCGACAGTGCCCGCCTCTATCTGTTTCTGTTTTGCCTTTTCGCGATTACCCCAAAAGGCCATAGTGGCTTCGCGGGCCTTGCGCTCATAGTCGACCAGGTCGATTCCCATGATTTAATTGTCCTTCCCCTGGATGACTTCAATTTCTTTCCGGGTCAGACCATAGAGAGTAGAGACAATGCCATTGCAAGTTCTCTGATCACCATGTTTGGCAGATCTGATGATTTCTTTTTTGACATCTGGGGATATCTGAGACCAGTATGGAATACGGATGCGACGCAAGTATTGGGCTTGGAATCGCAGATAGCCGCCATGCATCTTGGTGGAATAGGTTGAGACGAACAGGTGGGCGATGCCTGATCTCAGAACGGCTTGAAGGGCCTGCAAATCCCACTTGTCAGAGGTTATGTAATAAAGATTGTGATGAGGGTATAATTCGCCTGGTTCATACACGATATGCGCTTCACCTTTAATATCGGGGATAAGAAGCTTCGGGCGAGTAGCTAACTCTGGATAAATGCGGTCGATCGTCCGATACCAGTTAGCAGGTGCTTTTTTGGCACAATGGCGTCTTATGATTTCACTCTTATGTTTCTCCAGGAATCGTTTCAGACGTGGGTAATGGGCAAGGTCGACCAATCCGCCATCTGCAGCGAAGGGATTAATAACCCCAAGTCCACGCCAGCAAATTTTCCCGGTCATAATATCTCGCGTCATTACAAGTGGCAACTTCCGATCTGGCTCGACGTTGAGTTCATCCATTGGAGCAATAAAGACCTTGTCAGCACCTGTCGCCACACCGATGCCAACTTTACATCCTGCTTCCTCCAGGGTGGGGAAGGTATGTTCTAGACGCCGCACCACGTCTAGATGATCAGCAGACTCGAAGATCCAGGGTTCTGCCCCATTTAGCACACTGTGAATTTCTCGGATAGGGGCGCGACGAGCTGGAAGATTCGGCGCAGCCAAAGTTTCCGCCAAGGCGGCGAGGTTTCTTTTAGTAAGCTCTGGACGATGCACAACTCGGGTCATGCCGGCCGGCTGATGAGCAATCACGGTGATGGCGGGATAGGCCAGAACGTCACTGTGGAAAGCTGGAGTATCCACCATGTCCACATAGACTTTTAGATGAAAGCTGTCAGCAATCATCTGCCGTAACTTACTACCATAGCGATTCTTCATCCAACGATCGGCACAAATGAATGCCAGGTTTCCGCCAGGCTTTAGCAGGTGCAAGGATCGTTCAATAAAAGGAATATACAAATCAGCACGATCGTAGAGTGTACTAAAACGCTCCCTGTAAATCTTCATCAGGGCATCAGCAATTCGCTCTTGTCGTACATAAGGAGGGTTTCCAACGATAGTATCAAAATTATACGAGAGTTCTGTCAGCAGAAAATCACCCTGGACAAGCCAAGCTGCCGCGAGCCTGGACGCGACGCTTGCCGAGATCCCGTACTGTATTAGACGATCAATAACTGCCTGCTGAGTGCGTATGAAGGTTGCGCTGTGGAGCTCGACCGCACGGATGCAAGGACTTAGATCCTTGATGATGTTTCCACTATTGCCGGTGTCGCGCACCCAAGCCTTGAAGAGTCGATCAACCGCTGGCAGCAGAAAATCACCCTCGCCGAAAGCCGGCTCGAGAAGGCATTGTTTATGCAGTGATTTGTCTGAGGTATAGCCGGCAAGATCGAGAATAAACTCCACTACACCTTCCTGTGTGTAAATGGCACCACGGCTTTCAATACTCGCATTCGCCATTTCTTCCATCGCAGTCGCGAGGGCAAATAGATGCTGGGTATTCCTGGCAGTTATGAATGGAGATGCAGGACGGCTCATATAATCCGGGGTAGTTTATTGTGGGATGAACATTCCGAGGTTTGTTAATCGATATTCCATTGCCTGGGAACTAACCTGGAACGCCTTCGCAAGTTCTTCGATGAGTTGACCTGAAGAGATATCGGGCTTCTTAGACGGAAGATTCTGAACGGCAGCCATGATCAAGCTCTCTGGCATCAACAGCTCGGCCGCAAATTTGTTTGCTTCGATCTCCTGAATATCAATTGCCTGTGATGAGCGCTCATCTCGCTTCATAACCGTTTGGTCTACAAATACTTCTCCTTCATGTTCTAGGATGAGATGACCAATCTCATGGGCAATAGTAAAACGCTGGCGGGTTTTAGAATGAACCGAATTGACTCCAATCACTGTGCGGGAGCTCTCCTTAACGAGCACTCCAGAGAGGTCTTCTTTAAAAACCTCATAGGACACAACCGCACCTAACTTTTTAGCGATTGCTTCAATATCAACTGGAGCCTGAGTAATTTTAGATTCTTTTAATAGCCTCTGAGCTTCCCGCACTGGGATAAGATTTGCCATAAACTCTCTCCTCAAACGTTTGTCTTAGATACTAGCCGCCGAATCCAATCTTTTTCATCTTCTGGTACAGATAGCTTTCCAAGTTTCTTTTCAAGTTCAGAGCTCTGCTGTACCAAACTCAAGCGGTCGGGGAGTAGTTCACCAGGCGTAGAACCAATTGCATCCGCAAGTTCATATAACATGTGCAATGAGATATGCTGGCGTCCTTGTTCGATATTTGTGATTGAAGTACGGGAAAGGCCAACACGGGCTGATACCTCATCTTGAGTAAAACCAGCTGCTTTGCGCCGCTGGCGCAAGATGCGCCCGAACTCACGATAAAAATAATCCATGTCAAGATACTACACGCTTAACAATACGATGTCAACAGGGTTGACATATATAGTCAATATGACAAACATTAATATTTATATCGTATGCCGTTTTGACAAAATGCAGAGGCTGTGGTACCTTTTTCTTTGAGGCCATGGCTTGGCTAACGCAGTACCCTATAGATGAGGAGGAACCCGATATGAACCAATCTGAACCGATCCGGGCATTATCTCATTCTGAAATTGATTTAAGGAGGGAAATTTTTAAAGAATTTTGCGCAAGTTTAGGTTTGACGCCAGGCGATGTCACTGGCCTTCGCACAGCTGCCCAGGCTGCTTTAGAAGCTTTGGGTATGTCCACGGCGGAGTTGTTAGATAGCCAAGAGGCCTATATCCGCATGGTGCGTTATCTAGGTAAAAGGTGCCGCGATGAGGAAAAGAAAATCGGGGATTCTTGAGGCCGTCCATGAGACGGCGAGCGGATTGCACGAAGCGGGCATTATGGATCAGGTCACGCTGCGTGAATTCGATCGTCTATGCATGCCGCCGGTCGAGCCGTTGAAGGCGAAGGAGATTAACCTGAAGTAAAACGATTTTACGATTAATCGTAAAATCGTAAATTCACTTGGGAGGCGGCGCATTCTGGCCCGCTGAGTGTCGTGATCGCGGGGCAAAGGATGGTGCAAAAATGAGTGCGTTTATTCCCAAATTTCTGCTGGATCCATATGATCGGCCAGCTCGCTTGTATCCTGGACTTTTGGTCTTCTTACCAATAGCGGTACTGCTGGTATGTCTTTATGGGACAGCACACATCATTGTCTCCAGCGTGTTGTCCATTTTAGGTTTCTGCGGTGCAGGATATGCCCTTGGACGTGTTTCCAGAGACGCAGGCAAGCGTATTCAAGACAAGTTATTCAGAAAATGGGGCGGCGCTCCCACCACACAGTTGCTTCGATATCGTGACACAAGCATTGACGTGTATACCAAGGAGCGTTTCCACGGTGTACTTGCACAGGGACTCAAAAAGCCTCTGCCTGCTGCCGAAGCTGAAAGAGCCGATCCGGCGGCGGCCGACGAATTATATCGAGCCGCGACCGTGTGGCTCATCGCCCAAACGCGCGACACAAAAAAATTCCCTTTGGTGTTTAAGGAAAATGTCGCTTTTGGATTTCAGCGGAATTGCCTAGGGCTCCGGTGCTATGGTATAGCTATGACCGCCATTTGTATCGCGTGGGCTCTGTTCCATGCGAAAGTTTTAATGGTGACGCCACCTTATTTCTTCAGCAATCCGATGCTGACTCTTGAGCCCGCTGAGATGATCACACTAGGCGTTTCGGCGATGATGCTCATTGCATGGCTTTTCCTGTTGAACGAGGGCGCACTCAAGCGTACGGGTTTTTCATACGCAGAGCGTCTGCTACAGAGCTGTGACCATCTTTAACCCACTGTATTTATGCCTGCAGCACGTTTGAGAAAAGAATAAATGATAATAAAAGGAGCGCCAATGGCATCGGTTCATTTTTTAAATGTTGCCCCCGGAGATTGCACAATTATTCGTCATGTAAGCGGTCGCGTGTCCATGATTGATATTTGCGACGGGAACATAAAAGAGGAACCGAGAAAAGCTATCCTGGAAAAAGCTGCGCTGAGGAGACTGCTCGGTAATTTTAGGATGTGCAAATATCCGACAAACCCGATTCTTTACGCAAAATCACTTGGGATTACTAGAATTTTTCGGTTTATCCTGACACATCCAGATATGGATCATATGGACGGTTTGGATGTATTAGCCGATGAGATCGGCATAACCAACTTCTGGCACACTGGAGTCCAGCGAGAAGCCCCAGACTTTTCAAGCTGTCCTTATAACGAGGCGGATTGGAATCGTTATGAGAGTCTTCGCGATGGCAGGGAGTCTGGTGTAAATACCTTGAAACATCTTGCTGGTGTATATTTTCAGTTCGCTAATCGAATTGAAAACGCCGAAGGCGGCGGGGATGGTTTATATATTCTAGCGCCAGATGATGCCCTGGTTGCAGCCGCTTCAGATGATGGCGATATTAATGATGGCTCTTACGTATTGTTGTATCGATCTGCCGGCGGCCGCGTGCTTATACCCGGCGATGCTCATGATGCAACATGGGAATATGTTTTGAAGCACTACGAGTCTGACGTTGCTAATTGTTCGGTGATGATTGCCCCACATCACGGCCGCGGCTCGGATCGATCTTTTGATTTCCTTGATCAAATAAGACCTAAATTGACTCTGTTTGGGTGCGCTCCATCAGAACACCTTGCCTATGACGCTTGGAGTCAACGCAAGCTGGCGGTTATTACGAGCAACCAGGCCGGCAATATCGTTCTGGAAGTTGCGGATCAGGCGTTAGATGTTTACGTGGAAAATGCGGTCTTTGCAGAAGTGTGCAAAGCAGATTGTTTAAAAACAAATGCACAGGGATATATATACCTTAGGCGCATTAACAACACTGCTGAGTGATTATTCGTCGGGTGCTCACTTTGGCCGAGTGCCTGTGCGGCTACAACGGATGCAATTTACTACAACATAAAGGACGTTATGTTGTAGTAAATTCCTTGACCTGCGGAATCGGAAAGCGGTACTGTCTCGGGGAGATGATGAGAAAGCGCATGTCGCCGGAGCAAGTTGAATTATACAACGCGATTAATAAAATCCTCTGGGAGGATTGGAACCCTATCGGGGCGGGTATGCCCAGGGATGAATATGACAGCTATGTTCCCCAGGTCTTCAAATTGGTGCTGGAAGGCGCGCCCGCATCGAAGATTGCGGAGCACTTACACGGCTCGACGGTGCGAATGGGGCTGACGTCGTCTACTTCCAACTATCTGTCCATTGCGGAAAAGATTCAGAAGTTAAAGAGCCCAAACCGATGAATGAGCTGGCCGTCATAGAAAGTCCTTCCGTGCCGGGGATCCCGGCGTTGATTTCCAGCGCGGGCGATCGCGCGGCCTGGGAAAAAAACGGCAAGGTCAATGAAATGCCGTGTCATCACAGCCTGGAACAATTTTTAGATGAATATATCGAGGCGGCGGGAATCGCGGATGATAAAAAGGGGCCGCTCTTCCGCGCGGCGGTGGGGAAAACCGGGCGGCTCTCCGGCTCGGCCATGTCGCGCACCGATGTCTGGTATATGGTGCGAAGGCGGGCAGGGGACGCGGAGATTGATACCGCCATAGGCTGTCATACTTTCCGGGCAACCGGAATCACCGATTATTTGACCAACGGCGGGCGTATCGAGGTCGCGCAACAGATGGCGGGACACTCCAACGCTAAAACCACCGGACTCTATGACCGGCGCGGGGATAACGTGAGCCTGGGCGAGGTGGAGAGCATTGGAATCTAAGATAGGTATCGGTTTTAGCCGCGAAGCCGTCGAAGCGGCGGGCCAAGATTGGGCCAAGGTCGAGGTTTCCAATCGGATATTAGAACGCCTTAAAAAGCATCGGCTGCCTGCTATCCAAAGAAAAGGGGCAGACCGTTTCCCAGCGGTGTTTAACATCAAATGCTTTCAACAAGGCGTTCTATACCGTACGGTGATGCTGGCCGATGGGTGCGCCGATGCTTGGAATGCGGACAACCCTCTCGCGGCCGCTCTCTGCGCCCGTGCAATTATCGAAACGACCGCTTATTTCGATAATTTTGAAACAGAATTATCGAAGCTGTGCGAAGAAGGCGACCTGAGCGCAATTGAGGAACTTATAGCGGAAACAGCCCTTGCCACCCGCCTAGAAGATTTGACTGGGGGCAGCAAAGCCGTCAATGCTATAAGTTTGATTGAAAAATTAGATAGACAATTAGGCAAGAAAAAAGAGGAGGGCATCTTAGGTCTTTACGAATTTCTATGCGAATTCTGCCATCCAAACTGCTACGGACACACCCACTTTTATCAGGTAGATAAAGACACTTGGACGGTTAATCTCTCTGATAAACCAATCCCCGGAAAATCCCTTTTCAATTATATTTTTGGGGGATTTTTTCTCATTGAAGCAATAGAGCTTTCATTCCGTAATATTGAAATTTCCTTGCTGCCAAAGGTGCTGAAGCTTTCAGAGGCCGCTGGAGGATAACTGCTTCTGGCGATTACCCGCCGCGCCTTTTACATTTTATAAAATTAAAAATGGGTTGCAGCTGCAACCCTGCTCCCGGCGAGGGCGGGGGTAGCACGGTCAAGGGTTAGCGAAGTTGCGCTGCAACTTTTTTGGGGGGACCGCGAAGCGGGGAGCCAAAACCCGAAGGGCGCGCCCTTGACCACGCGATGGGCAGCGCCCCTTAGCAACCTATCATCTAAAGAGTCCAGATACGCTTTGCGTCTTCAGGGGGCGGGGTCTTCTCTAACTTGGCTTTCATCTTTCTTCATGTTCGGTAGGGGATCCAATTATTTTTCTTTGCCCCCTTTCTATGGCGGCTTCCCTGATGTGGCGGTACTCAAGCTGCCTTGTATCGTTCTAGTATAAAACATCCGCATCTGCCGTAGACCTCACCTCGTCAATCGGCTATAATGGCGCGATGCGAAAATATTGGACCGTTTTTTGGGTAAATTGGCAGAATGCCCTGCAATACCGGGGGCCGACGTTTATCTCGATCCTCGGAAACATCCTCCGTGTTTCGGTTCTCCTCTACCTCTGGAATGCCATCTACCAGGGGGAGGGACGGCTCGGCGCGTACAATCTGTCGGACCTGATCACCTACTATCTGATCCAGATGGTGATGAACAGCCTTGTCCTCTCCTATGCGAGCTGGGAGATCGTCGATCAGATCCGGGAAGGGACCTTTTCGAACTTCCTGATCCGCCCGGTCAACTATCTCCACTACTCCTTTACGATCAACCTCTCCTGGAAGCTGTTCGAGGGGGCGATGATCTTGGTGGCGGTCGGCGCCCTCTCGTTTTTCCTGGTTCCTTACGTCACGCTTCCCTCCCGGCCCGAGACGGTTCTCTTTTTTATCCTTGCGTTGATCTTGGGGGGGCTTCTCTCGTTTGCATTCGATTTTGCGATCGGGCTCCTCGCCTTCTGGCTGGTCCAGGCGAACGCGTTCAAGTACATGCTTCAATACATCATCTTCTTCTTCGCCGGCGCGCTCCTGCCGCTCGACCTTTTCCCACAGCTCTTTCAGACGATTGCCCGGGTATTGCCGTTCCGGTATCTGGTCTTCTTCCCGATTCAGGTTTTTCTGGAAAAGGAGCCGCACCCGGTCGAAGGGCTCGTTGCGGCGGCGGTCTGGGTCATCGGCCTTTATTTTCTCCTTCAGTTCATTTTAAAGCGGGGGATTGCGCGGTATGAAGCCGTGGGTCAGTAAGGTTTCGGCGCAGATCTCCCGGTATCTTTTCCTCTACCGCTCTTTTCTCGCCCATAATTTGAAAAATGAGATGATCTACCGGGCGAACTTCGTCATCGCCGTCATCATGGATATTTTTTTCATGGGGGTGAACGTCGTCTTCTTCGCCATCCTTTATGCCAACGTCGAGACGATCGGCGGCTGGAGCTTCCATCAAACGATGGTTTTGGTCGGGAGTGTCGGCGTGGTCCGCGAAATCGCCTACCTTACCTTTCGACAAGGGTTTCTCGAGCTCGGAGAATATATTCGGACGGGGCGGTTCGACGCGATGCTGACCGCGCCGATGGCGGCGAATGCCCACCTCGCCTTTCGGCATGTCTCGCTCACCGAGAGCCTCGGCGAAGGGTTGATGGGGCTGGCACTCGTCGTGTATGGATTTATCCATCTCCCCGATGCCGCCTTGAGCAGTATCCCTTTGTATCTGGTGATGTTGATCAACTCGCTTTTGCTCTACTATGCTTTTTGTTTGATCATCAACAGCGCCGTCTTCTGGCTGGTGAAGTCGCAAGAGCTGAACACCGTCGTCTACTATTTCATCGACACCGCCCGCTACCCGCGGGAGATCTACCGCGGTTTGGGAAAGGCCTTCTTCACCTTCGTTGTCCCGAGCAGCCTGATCGCGACGGTGCCGGCGTCGATCCTCACCGGCCGGGCCGATGTTGGATTGATCGCCCTCACGCTCTGCGTGACGGCGGTCCTGCTGTCGCTGGGGCTGGCGATCTGGAATTGGAGCCTGCAGCACTACAGCTCGGCAAGCAGTTAGATCATTTTCTGGGAGGCCGTCGTTCTCGCTTTCGCGGGAATGACGGGACGGTCATAAAATATATTATTTAGAGGAATTGTATTTCAGATGCCTGCGATTGATGTCAAAAATCTGACCAAGACGTTTAAGACCCATCGGAAAGAGCCGGGCCTGGTCGGCTCGATCAAGGGGCTCTTCTGGCGCGAGGCGTTTTATAATGAGGCGGTCAAGTCGGTCTCTTTCTCGTTGGAAGAGGGAGAGCTGGTCGGTTTTCTCGGCCCGAACGGCGCCGGGAAGACGACCCTCTTGAAGATGCTCTCAGGCATCTTAACGCCGACCACCGGGGAGG
This sequence comes from Candidatus Manganitrophaceae bacterium, assembly GCA_016200325.1. Taxonomy (NCBI): domain Bacteria; kingdom Pseudomonadati; phylum Nitrospirota; class Nitrospiria; order Candidatus Troglogloeales; family Candidatus Manganitrophaceae; species Candidatus Manganitrophaceae bacterium. Next base: position 305,133 of record JACQEZ010000019.1, on the reverse strand, counting down.
TCCGGGTCTTGGGATTTGTTCCCTGGGAGCGAAACCGCGCCTATCAGCGGCAGTTCGCGATCGTGATGGGGCAGAAGAATCAGCTCTGGTGGGATCTGCCGCCGGCGGAGTCGTTCGCGCTCAACCGCGATATCTATGAGGTCGACCGGACCACCTTTCAGCGGGCCCTCGATGAAATGGTCTCGCTGCTCGACCTCAAAGAGCTGCTCAATGTGCCGGTCCGGCAGCTCTCGTTGGGGCAGCGGATGAAGTGCGAGCTGGTGGCGGCGCTCCTTCATCAGCCGCGGGTCCTCTTCTTGGATGAGCCGACGATCGGGCTCGACGTAATCTCCCAAGAAAAGATCCGGGGGTTCATTCAGGAATACAACCGGCTCAAGCGGACGACGGTGCTCCTGACGAGCCACTACATGCGCGACGTCGAGCAGCTCTGCAAGCGGGTCTTGGTGATCAACCATGGCCGGGTCGTCTACGACGGCTCGCTCGACGACCTCTCGCAGCGATACGTCGATCACAAGGTGATCAAGATTCGGTTCGCTTCACCGCAAGCGGCCGCCGCGCTCTCCGGAGAAGAGGGGGTGGTGGAGCTCGATGAGCACCATGCGGTATTGAAAGTGAAGAAAAAGGAGGTCGCCCAGGTCACCCATCGGCTCCTCGGTCAGCTTCCGGTCGAAGACCTGGCGGTCGAAGAGGTCGAAGTCGAAGAGGTGATCCGCCGGATTTTTGAAGAGCAGCCGTCGAAAACATAGATCAGTAGACCCTCGGCCGACGAGGCCATATCAGTATAAAGTGGCCTTCTATAATTAATTCAACGGTGCATTTTGTACATAGATTTATATAATACGCGATGGTTATTTTTTTAGACCCTCATTGTTAGCTATAATACGGTTATAGGTAAGCTTTAGGTCTGATTTCTGAGTCGGCACGCCAAAATAGAAAACCAAAACGGAGTTCCAACCCCTTTTCATAAATACCGAAGAGGCTGATTTCGGTCATCTCGCCGTATGAGTAAGTCACTTATTCTAATTAGCGATTGGAAAGCGGAGCGGGCGCAACAGCTCATAAAACTCTTTGATGCCGACTATTTCATCCAGCAGGTCACAGATCCGCAAGAAATGATCCGATTCATCAGGAAGCAGCGACCTGATTTGGTGATCCTTCCCCTGCGCTGGCCCTCTTCCCAAAATTCAATACCCGAAAAGAGCTTCGGTTTCACCCTCGTCGATCAATTGGAAGGATCAACCTCTCCTTTGAAGCTGATTCTGTTTGATGATCAGCTGCACACTTTATTGAATTCCGAATACTGTTACCCCTTTTTAAAAGGAGCAATCGCTTTTTTAGATGAGGCCGATCCTGCATTTATGAATCGCTTAAAAAGCGCCGTCTGCAAATCGGTGCTCGAGCGCCCCGAAGCCGCCGAGGATCGACGGCGGGTCTCCTTCGAGGGGCTCGGTTTGGTCGGACAAAGTGCGGCGATGCGGCGCATCCGGGAGTCCGCTCGAAAGGCGGCTTTTTTCAGCGACCTGCCGGTCTTGATTACCGGCGCGTCCGGGACGGGAAAAGAGCTGATCGCCCGCGCAATCCACCAGATGGATCCGAAACGAAGTGGCAGCCCTTTTATTGCGGTCAATTGCAGCGCTATTTCAGGAATGCTGGCTGAGAGTGAGTTCTTCGGTCATCGACGCGGCGCTTTTACCGGAGCCGATCGAGACCGGCTCGGCCTGTTCCGTGCGGCGGAAGGGGGGGTGCTCTTTTTAGATGAAATCAGCGAATTGGATTTGAAATTACAGCCCAAGTTGCTTCGGGTCCTTCAGGAACGACGCATCTTACCGGTGGGGCAAGAGAGCGAGCAGCTCATTGATGTTCGCGTCATTGCCGCAACGAATAAGGATCTGCCGGCCTCGGTCGCGCAAGGCCATTTTCGAATGGATCTCTTTCAAAGACTCAATGTCCTCTCGCTGGAGATTCCGGAGCTGAAACAGCGAAAAGAGGATATCCGCCCCCTGGTTTACTTCTTTCTCAAAAAACATCGCAGCTGCTACCGAGGCCAAATCCAAGAGGTCCATCCCCGCGTGATGGAATTGCTTCAAACGCTCAACTACGACGGCAACGTGCGGGAGCTTGAAAATATCGTTCGGAAAATTTTATTTAGAAAAAGTGACGGTGAAATCATTGAGATGGTCGACCTTCCCCCAGAGCTGTTAAGGCATACAGTAGGCCCTTCTCTTTGGGAAGAGGAAGAAGCATTTGAACGGTTTCTCTTTGGTAAGATTCAGTCCGGCCTCTCCTTTCAAGAAACAATCGGATTGTGTGAAAGAATGCTCTTAAAAGCGGCTTTCGAGGAAACGGGAGGCCAGCGCTCTAAAATGGCTGCCCTATTGAAAGTGACGCTCCGAACGCTCTTCAACAAGATGCAGCGGCACGGCCCCACGAAATTAGAGTCTCCGGTTCAAATTAACATCCGAGCGGCTTCGGAAAACCCATCCGCTCACCCGGAAAAATTTCTCTCGCTCTAATCGGCAAAAATATTCCAGCCGGTCTCGTTTCTTTCCGACGTTATATATCCCTTTATAAAATCAATTTAATCGAGTGGACTCCCTCTTCTTTAATACCCCTTATTTGAAATCGATCGGAAATATTTTTCCGGTATCCCACGAATCGACTTTGGCGATCCCATCTTTCACCGGTTCAGATCTCCTTCTAAATAAAAGCAGATTTTACCGTTGCTTATAGATTTATTAAGAATCCGTTCATTCCAAATTAAGAAGCTGTGAACTCTCGGTCTCGACATTGCACTGGAACCAGCCAATTTTGATTAGGGCAAAGGCTCTGATCGTCTAACAACTGGAAGTGTAATGGAGAGAATTCGATGAAAAAGTGGAATGGATGGGTTTCCCTTTTGATGGCAAGCTGGACTTTTTTCGTCGTGACGGTTGCCCACGCCGATCAGGTTTGGTGGGATAACGGCTTGGCTAAACTTAAAAAAACAGATCCTCCTCCCGGCAATTCATGCGACCTGAGCGGCTGTACGAATGGAGCCGTTAAGCTTTTTTCGGCTCGCAATGAATTCGAGCCTTTTCAAATTTTCATTGCCGGTCCCGCCAGTTCGGTTGATGTGACAGTGACCGATCTGATCAGTGGGGGCAACACCATTGCAGCATTAAATACGAATGGAACGCCGAAGAATGTCATGATCTACCGCGAGCACTATCTTAACATTACCAATCCCTCCTCGACTCAGGGATCAGCCGGACTCTGGCCGGATGCATTGGTGCCGAAAGTGGATGAGTACAGCTTCGAGGCCCGCAAGGTGCCGGGGGACCCGAATGGTCGTTTCGCTTTTCCGTTCGATGTTCCGTCTGGGCAAATGCAGGGGGTTTGGATTGATCTCTATGTGCCTCCCGCGACACCCGCAGGACTCTATACCGGCTCGGTCAACGTGACGGTGGGAGGGACAAGCAGAGCAACCATCCCGATTCAGCTCACCGTGCGCAGTATCGATCTTCCCTCCACCCCCTCCCTTAAAACGGCCTGGGCGGTCGGGACGCTTCCCTTATGGTACGGACATGACGGCACTACCGAACCGACCGATCTAAGAAAGACCGAACTCGTCTGCCTGTATACGAAGGAGCTGCTTCTGCATCGTCTGTCAAATGAACAGGTTGTCTGGAGAGTGCCGACCTTCGGTCCCGACCCGAATGATCCTAGCAAGAAAGTCATTACCAATTTCGTGCAGAATCCTCCACCGCACTGCAATGAGCGCTATGATGACTTTTTGACCGGCGGAGATTCAAGCAATCCGACCCGTTCCGATCTTCCCAATGGAAAATTGCCGGGGGCCAAGGTTCAACTCGCCCGGGTACGGGATGGATTTAGCTTTAATAGCGGCCACGCTTCCGCCAGCTACTACAATGATTATGTGAATGTGTTTACGCGCTATGGTTGGAAGTCGTCTATGTTCTACTACCTTGTCGACGAACCTTCGTCTAACTGTAACGTTACCGAGTGGCAAAATATACTCTACACAAAATCAAAATGGTTCAAGGACAATCAAATTGACATCCCAATGATGGTTACGACCAGCAAGGAAAAGGCGGAAAGCTGTTTCCAAGCGAATGGTCATTCGGTAGCCGACTCCCACACCTACATCGATACCTGGGTTGTTCCGGAGAGCGCTATGCATGATAAATCGGGGACGAACAATCGGGGATCCTATGATTCGATCCTTTCAGCCCTGGGCAAAGAGCTCTGGTGGTATCATGGCTGCACTCAACACGGCTGCGAAGGTTCAGAGACCGATTTTGCAACCCCCATGGCCGACCTTCCGAACCTGTTCAGCCGGATGTTCGAATGGCTTACCTTTCAATACCGGATCGGGCGAATCGCAGACGATCCGCAGTTTTATTCTCAGCCAGGGCCCCTGGCCACGCTTTATTATGAGACCGTCTATAACTATTTAGATGAACAAGGCAAATGTGCTCCGGTCCACCCTGATCCCTGGGCTTCTAATTATTGTTTCGGCGGAAACGGGGATGGGACCCTTTTCTATCCCGGCACGGTCGCCAAAATAGGAGGAAGTCACGACATTGCGATTCCCAGCATCCGTCTGAAGATGCTTCGCGAAGCGGTCGAAGATTATGAGTATATGGCCCTTGTCGAAGCGAAAAAAAACGGGCAAGGGACAAACGGAAAAGCGTGGATCCAAGATAACATTTTTACTCCCTATATTAGTGATACCCAATGTAGGTTTTATACCTTTGTCTGGAATAAAGATCCGAACAGCACGAATTGCCCCCCAGGCCCTAAGGGGATCCTGAATGCCCGTGCGAGACTGGCAGACGAGCTGGATCCAGTTATCACCAATCAACCTCCTGTTGCCCAGTTCACGTCAACCCTGGTTTCCGGACGGACCTTCCATTTCGATGGAAGCGCCTCTTCCGACCCGGATGGGACGATCGCCGCTTATGCGTGGAATTTCGGTGACGCGGGAACCGGCACCGGCGCGACGATTGATCATGCCTATGCCGCCGATGGCACCTATACTGTGACCCTGACGGTCACCGACAATCAAGGTGCGACCGGCTCGAAGCAGACAAACATCACCGTCGGGAATCCCCCACCGTGCCCGGTTTCCGA